>JARGGA010000061.1 GCA_029210805.1 Candidatus Thorarchaeota archaeon | reverse complement strand
ATATGAACGATATCTCAGGAAAAAGAATGGTTATCGTAACTATCCATACAGTAGGACTTGCAGACGCTCCCAGAAAAACAGACGATAATTGGACAATCGAATTCTTTTTAACTATTGAATACAGAACATTTCTAGGAGTTTCAAATGGATGGCGTATCGCTGGCAGCTAAAGAATCCCCAGAACATACCAACCCTAAATGGGCGACATTTCTCATTTCAGTAGTTGCACTTTTTGCACCTGCTGCTATACAGACTTACGTTTTTACTCCGAATCAGATGAAAATCATAGCCATGCTTTGGATTTACAATATTGGATACACTGGAACTCCTTATGTTACTGATCCACGAATGTGGCTCATAACCTTCACACTCACCTTTCTCAGACTTGCTTTCGTGGTGATGATTTATCGTCTATACCAAGGAAAGACAACATCGAAGAGATGTAGCATCGTCGGCATTGCTTCTGAATCGCAGGTACCTCTATCGATTATCATTCCAACTCTTCTCACTATCTCCTCTTATCCCGGTTTGGATTATATTCCAGTTGTCATTCCTATTCCTATTCTTATCCTGAGTGGAGCGATTATGGTACGAATCTTGAAACTTCCTGATACAAGACAGTGGATTGAGAAAGAGCAATCACAATCGTGGTGGAAGAAACCCGAAGTAGATACTGTCTCTCCTCCGCTGGCAGAAGAGGATGATGCTCAGGAAACACAAAAAGAATTTGGCTGGTTGGAGGATAATCCGCATTAGTAAATTCCTGATGAAGTTATCCGGACGTACTGATAGCATCTATTGAATCGATAGTTGAAAAATGTTCATCCCGGGTAGTTAGGTATTCCCACAATGCATAAATCTGGACGTAATGTCTATTCTTGGGAGTTCTTTGAATGGATGAGCACAAATGTACCTGAAGCTGTAGCTAAGAAATCAATTAGCCCGTACTTTGCTGCTGTAATCATTGCAGTAGTGGCATTGCTTACACCATTTGCCATAATGATTCGTCCCGATTCACTAGGCATTCGTGGCTTATTTGCCATGCTTTGGACACACAGCTATTACTCAATCCCTCACTTTCTAATAAATCCGATATTGATGATTGTGTTCATCCCTATACATTTCTCAGGTTAGTATTTGTCGCAATGATATTTCGATATTATTCAGGAAATACCGATTTAAGGAGCTGCGCCTACATTGGCATATCTTCTGAACTTCAACCTGCTCTCCTAGGAATTATGATGCTTCTATTTCATTTGTCTTGGGAATCCTCATTCTCTCTGTTTTTTCTCTTCTTTGGTCTCACTTCGCTAATACCGATTCCTCTCCTGACACTTGCTGGCTATTTATTAACTAGGGAATTCGAACCCTTGACGCAGATTAGTGACCGGGAAGGATAGATGCCTAGATTGTTGTTTTGAATTCTATGATCTAGGAAGAGACTGGGCCAGATGATTTTTCTTGTATAGATTTGATGGAATCGCGCCAAGCTAGCACAATTTATTAGGGAATGATATCCTAATATTAGATAATAGCAAGTCCTATTATTGGGTTTGCTGAGAAGCGCGCACACCTGACTTCTCAAAAACTGACTGGCCACCGCGAACCGAAGGTTTTAACTGGTTCCGTAACCAGAATGTGGATGAGTACTAAAGGGCGAAGATGCATATTGCATGGGTCGACTCAATCTTTGGCGTGCGGAACGAGTCTTGCAACTGCCTCAAAATAGGTAGAACTGGAACGAATCGCAGAAAATGTTAAAGGTGGTGGCGCGGCAGCGGTTCGTTACCCATGTGAGTTTCTTCGCCCACCTTTTCTTCATTTTAGACTAAACATAAATAGAAACACACTCTTCAATTGGATGAATACAATGATTCTATCGGCAGTAGTAACAAAAGAAGGCAAATTCTATGTTGCCTTGGCACCAGATATTGATGTAGCTAGTCAAGGTGATACTATTGAAGATGCTCTGTCAAATTTGAAGGAAGCTATTGATCTTTACTTTGAAGATGAAGATTCTATTCGACCTGAAATTAATGAGCGTCCTATCATTACCTTGATTGAGGCATCACCTTGAAGGCTCCAGTTCTTTCTGGAAAAGAGATGATAAAGTATCTCTCTCAGTTAAGTTTCGAGATTGTAGGTAGAAAGGGCTCTCATGTTCGAATGAAGAAGCTTTCATCTCCTCGCAACCTTATTGTGATCATTCCTAATCACAAAGAATTGGTTCAAGGAACTCAACGTTCAATTCTGCGTCAAGCAGGAATTCCTTTTGATGAGTTTGTCAAATCATTTGAATAGATACGCGGCAGCGGTTCGTTACTCATGTGAGTTTCTTCGCCCACCTTTTCTCCACATTGTTTACAACTCCCACGATGAGGTGTCACCATGATCTACAACCAGACTGTGTCCACGCCCTATCATCTCCAAATGATTTCTAAGCCCCGGAGAGATGTGTTTCCATTTTGGTTCTTTCATCCTCGATGTCCTTGGTACCAGTTTCGGGTTGAGTTTGCATTCCCAAGGAATTGCCATTTAGGTCGATTCTCCTTATTCCAGAGCAGTACTGCAAGGGTGACAAATCGATAGATACGATTTTCCGGTTGGAGAGATCAAGGTATTTCGTTCTTGTTTCTAGTTTGATGGTTTCTTGTCTGCCGGAGGTTGTGTAGTAGCGAATTTTGACTCTCCCCGTTGCCATAGAATGACACTTCCCTCACATCATAATCATCCATTTTCATATATGAACGCCTCATTTCCTTCAATCCCATAATGCTGCGCGTACAGAGCACCTAATATATGAAAAAAGAGAAGCCAATCAAGATTACAATGACCCTTTCGAGACCTCAGCTAGCATTGCTAATGATTCTATTATTTTCGGCTTTCATCTTTGGGCACCACCAATATCCAGATTCTATAGACCTACAAAGGAGTGCTCCAGAGTTTCGCTTTCATTCAAGTGCCATATTACAAGACACAACGCGTCCAGAGATTTATGACTGGGGCTTAGATAACTCTGTTAATCCCATTAGTGCATTCACTGTCTGGGCTAATGTTACTGACTATGGTTCCGGAATTCACAACGTTACCGCATTGCTAAGACAAGATTCCAACACACCTGTCACATCACTGATGACTTTCAATGGCACATTATATACAACAACATTTCCAGCTGTAGAAAGCAACCACACCTACTCAGTATGGGTACAATCCTATGATGAGGCTGGAAATATTGCCAGCAGCTATAATCGCCAATTCGACCTTCGAATTAACCTTCATCCCCCAATTCCCGTAGAGGCAACCGCTCCTTACGTGGTGTCATCTAGCCTCTTAGTTCTGGTACTTGCTATTGGTCTTTCTTATGAATACAATAAGCGTCATCCAAGAGATGAGCTTGGGAATGATTTAGATAATCAAGAGATTGCTGATGCTGAGGAATCCCCTCAATAGAAGATAACTCCAAAATTCGAAAGGCTTAACCCTTCGTTTGACCTACGTGGATGGATAAGAAATGTAGTGGTGAAATGAAAATGTTTAGACTCTATGTGAATTCCACAATAGACTATCTCCGCGTATTGATTGTAATTGTCACCCTTGCGCTTGAGGCCATAGCCGCTTATACTGGGCAGACAATGCCTTGGTTTCTAACGGGTTCAATAATGATAGTTGCTCTTTCTCTAGTGAACTTCATAGAGCATCGAAAGAACTCTCAAAGCGATTGGACAAAGTACGCTTTGCTCCTTTTCGTAGCCATGATTCTCTGTTCGATTGGGGATTTTCTTATGGCAGGTGTAATCTATATCACTCCTGAACCACTCATCAATGGTGTCTTGCTTTTTGGATTGGGTCATGTTGTGTACCTATTCGCAATGCGCTCACGATCTCCGCTTTTATTTTCAAAAACCGAAGAAGGCAGGAGATTGAAGAAAAATAACCTGGTAATCTGGTTTGCTTCAATCCTTGTATTGTTGTTATTGTTCTTCACTACTCTTTACAATCCCACAATGCTGGTCATTAGTATTGGCCTGCTCGGATACGGTATTCTCTTAATGACAGTATTGGCATTTACTATCACCAAATGGTTTGATGATGTCCCTCGCATATTCCCAGTGCTTCTCATTGTTGGATTCTGTCTATTCCTATTCTCTGATTGGTTAATTGGAGTTCATAATCTAACTGAACCTTCTTTCCTAACAGGTCCTTGGGTTGGATTGACGTATATCATTGGTCAGATACTAATTCATCTTAGTCCATGGCTTGGGTCTCGAGGAACGCCATAGGGAATTTGAATGTATTATTGATACATTCGCTTTATATCTGATAATTATCCCTTGGCACCTGTCGTGTGGGGAAAATTTAAATTTGCTCATTAGTGGATACTATTGCAGAATTCCATTTGATGAACCCTGAAGGTTTGGGTTGTGCCAAACATTTATATCGTTAGTGATATTCAAACTGACAGGAATGTGAGATAACATGTTTAAATACGCCTTCAAACGAGTCTTACGGGGTTATCGATTATTTATTGCATTGACTCTTGGCGTCCTTATCGCATCAACATTCTTTGCTAGTATGCTAATGGCTGCTGACATCCAGTCACAAAAAGCACTTACACTAGCCCTTGAGGACATTGATTATGATGCTCGTATGGTAGCTCGTGACACGACATGGAATCTCACACAATATGATGAAATTGAACAGTTAGTTGAGGAGATGCCTGAAGTCAATGCATTAGATCGATATACAAAGTTTTCATTCAATTATAATGCAAGCGCAGGGCAGTCATTCGATGTATATGGTTTGGAAGAAACGAGTACGATATGGAATTCGTTATCATTCTTAAACGGCAGTGGTATTCTGCAAGAGAATGAAACACTCGTCGTTGCAAGCTCTGTCAATGCATCCCTTTTATCAATAGGGCAAGTGGTAACTGTTCCTGTTAGGTACTTCACAAGTGATTCTCCATTTCCACAATCAATCAATGTGAACCTGACTGTGGCGGGCTTCTGTGATATTTCAGAGCAGACTGCTCAGCTACTCAACCCACAACAGACCATAAACTTGGGATTCATAGAGATTCCAATTGGTGATTGGCGTGAATATGATCTAATGCTTGTTAATTGGGGCGAAACGGTTGAGCCAATATTGGATTGGTATTTACAAAAGGAAAATGCAACCGCCTTGGCGGCAACAACAGGCTATCTTGTACAGCTTGATAGGGCGTACTTAATCAATCCCTATGACATCGGCGCGTCTTCTTCAAACATCCAAGACGCTTTGTCGAAGATTGAAGACCGTACAGCGATATATAATGCAAAAACCACCAATCTTGTTGGGACTACTCTAACAATTCTTTCCTTTACATCCACTGTATTGGTGTTGGCATATGTATCTCTGGCCGCTCCTGTGATTTTCATGGCGTGGTACTCCTCAACTATGTTGAGTGATGTGAGCTACAATCTGCGACGCAGGGAGTTTGGTCTGCTGCAAACGAAAGGGTTTGGACCAAAGGCCATAAAATCAATGCTACGACTGGAAAGCTTCATAATTGGCATAATTGGAGGAACATTGGGTCTCTTTGCGGGTACATATATAGCACATATAATTGGTGATGTTGCAATTGAATCCGCATTTACTTCAATACTATCCAATCCGATTAATGTGATATTCACAATTGGATTTGGAGTTGTTCTTTCATACTGGTCTATACGAGGACCCTCTGACCGTGCTTCGAAACTAGATCCATTAGATGCTTTGAAACAATATATCTACGTGGAAGAGCAGAGGGAATACAAACGTCTTCTTCCGATTATAGCTTTTGCCCTGGGTTCATACAAATTGATAGTATGGATGCTCGGGATTGATATGAATGTTCTTCTAGGTTCCGCCCTAAGCACGAATTTCATTCTACTAATCGTTGTTGCGCTTTGGACCCCAGTAGACGGCTTACTGAATGTTGTGGGACCAATCGCATTCCTCTATGGTACCACGAAGATTCTTCTCAGAGGTTCTCAGCGATTCCAACTTGGTGTTGTTCAGGCTGGTAAACGTTTCTTTTGACAATTTGGTAATCTCGCAACTCGAAACGTTCAGAGGAATCCCTCAAGAAACGCGGCATTGGTATTTGTTGTAGCATTAATAATAGCCTATGGAATATTCAGCGTGGGTAGTTTATCATCTGAACAAGATATGAGACTCAGAACTGATCGATATAATGTGGGTTCTGATGTCAACGCCATATTTGCCCTTGGAGAAAACACATCTGATTATATTTCATCCCTAGCTGAGATTGAAGGTGTTGAATCCACTACAACAGAATATCGGATTAGTTTCAGTACTACACGTGGCTCACTTGCGGCGAGAGCGATAGATACAGAAACCTGGCTAGATACGGCTTTCTATGAAAACATCTGGTTTTCAGAACCTTCTATTGAGGATGTCATGTCAGAGTTTACCGGGGAGAAAATCATTTTACCAATAACCGTGGCTCGGCAACTGGAACTTGATGTAGGTAACATGGTGACATTATTAATGCCTAGCGGATCCTCATATCAGATGGAGATAGTTAATTTGATTGGCTATTCGAGCCCATTGGAAGCTATTGTCGGTCGAATTGCAGGTGAATTCGCATTTGGTGGCAACTATCCATCTTACATTCCGTTCGATTTCTTAAATGAATCCGGATTCATTGATTATGCTGAACCACATGTTCTTATGAAGACCACACAGGGAACGAATGGAACATTAGTTGAACAAGAGATTCTGCAGCTTTTTCCGAATGTAGCGAGCACTGACTCGACAACTAGCCGGGCAACTGAACGAGAAGCATCGACTTTTGAGATGGGCGCCACTCGTGCAAGATGGCTAGGTGTTACCTTCGCTATCGTATTAGCCATTATTGGTACTAGCCTAATCGTATCACTTACTCTTAAGGAAAAGGAATATGAAACTGCGCTCCTATCAGTGCGAGGATTTACAAATTCGCAAGTCCTTAAGGTACTTGTTGCAGAAATCATGGTGATGACCCTTTTCTCCCTAATACTGGGAATTGGAACTGGATTTATCTGGCTATTTGGTGACACTGCGAATCAAAGCCAGAACGCGCAGGCACTTGTGAGACCTCAGATAGTGCTAGATCCTATTACTCTCGCTTTGATGGGTCTCATTATACTTGCTATTGTTGTCTCAGCTATTCTTCCGATTTTGAGGGCAGCCAGGTTTAATGAAAATAAAATAAATGTGCTTAGAGAGTGATGATAAATGAAGAGCTATATAGAAACGAAAGACCTTGTGAAGGTATTCAAACTTGGAAGTGTGGAGGTTCAGGCACTCCGTGGACTATCTATCCAAATTGAACAAGGAGAAATGGTAGCCATAATAGGACCCTCAGGCTCTGGCAAGACCACTCTTCTGAATATCATTGGAGGATTGACTAGCGCAACGGCTGGTCAATCATGGGTTGCTGGTAGAGAAATCACCAACGCATCCAGTGCTGAACTTGGATTGCTCAGACAAAAGGCTGTTGGGCATATTTTTCAAACGCTGAACCTTATACCAACTCTTACTGCATATGAAAATGTAGAGCTCCCTATGCTCGCCATAAAGATGCCTTCATCTGAAAGAAAGAAACGAGTCACCGAGCTTTTGACAACTGTTGGCCTCGGGATGCGAATGAATCACAAACCAGACGAATTGAGCGGCGGCGAGAAGCAAAGAGTCGCTATTGCTTCTGCTTTGGCCAATGACCCTCCGATTATGATATGCGATGAACCAACTGGTGATTTGGATCAGGAAACTGGGTCGAAAATAGTCCAATTCCTGCATAAAGTGAATAAGGAAATGGGCAAGACTATCGTTATGGTTACACATGATGCAGCATTAGCACGGCAGACAGACCGTATATATCGTATCATGGATGGAAAAATAATCTCGGTCCAAAAGCCAAGTGAATCCGAGGAATCCAATGCAGCTATGCGTGTCGAAATGTATCGCGACCGGTTGACTGAAACCGAATTAGAGATTGCTGACTTGGAGCATATCTACAAAGATCAGAAGATTAATGCTGGAACCTTTGCTGAACGCTGGACCAATCTAAATGAAACAAAGAAGTTCTTAGAAAGAGAACTTCATCGGATGGGCTTGTAAAGGCTAATGCTGTAGCATAGGGAGATGAACATTAAAGACGGTTCCTTTGGTGTGATCACCTGGAACCCTGTCTTCCACATCTATGAATCCTCCGAAAGATTTTGTCAAGGCGAATACAACGGATAAACCCAATCCTATACCCTGCGCTCCTTTCATGAATCTCTGGAAGAGGTTGATTTTGCGGACTTCTTCGATTCCTCGTCCACGATCTTCGACTGATATTCTCCAGTACTTTTCTCCGTTCTTTGGTCCATGCTGTATAGAAACGTCAATACGTTTTTCGTCATTAGAATAGACTATTGCATTTTTGAAAAGATTGTAGAATAAATCTAGCAATAGATTATTGGCTCTAACGAAACAATGCCCCTCACGACTATTCACAGTGAAGTCAATATCATCTCCCGGAAACTCAGACTTCACTTGATTGAATGCATCCAAAATAACTGCAACTACATCAGTTGATTGCATTTCGTCTTCTCCCATTTGGTCCGCGCGGCCAATCTGGCGAACATTAGATACAATGTCGGCTGCCCTACCAAGACTCTTTCGTGCATCCTCAAATGCGAGGGCTCGCGATTCCTTATCAATTTCATCTAATTCCAACAAAGAAAGAGCTACCAAGATTGCTTGATGCATGTTTGTAATATCGTGCGCAAGCAAATCCGAATAAAGGGTTGCACGCCTTTGGGCCGCTAGAGCTTTTGACATAGAATCAACATAAAGAGTCGCTAACAGAGGTGGTCCAAATCCTACAGCCACAAGAAGTACTAGTTCCCCTAGCCACCACCCTACAGTCCAATCTAAAAAGATGCCCTTCAAGATTCCTGGAATTATCCAGAATGCAAGAAAAACAAGGGATAAGCCTTCTATGGATTTCCAATCACCGTATTTTCTTGCTGTCATATACAAAAGAATAGAGAATCCAAAAAGTGCCATTAGATTCATGAAAAGAAGAACTGTTCGGCCCGGTGCAGCTCCTATCAAGATGGGATTTGCGTCAAGAATTCTGTTTTCTATAAATGCAACGCCGAGGACGCCAATTGCAACGGCACCAAAACGCAACCCAATCCAATTCAGCTGTTTTTCAGTAGGGTCCTCGTTAGAAGGCTTGGTGTGAAGCATAATTTCTCTATAAATCACAAGAAGTGAAACGAAGGCTCCCATAATGTAAGGAACGACTGACTCTCCATTATTCTGTAGAGTGAACATCTGAAAATTAAGCATAATGAATATCTCAATGAATGTCCATGATAGATAGAGAACTATTAGCGGTAGAAGATTCCATGAGGGTCTTCTTTTATTGTACATAAAGAGAAGAACGCTCATCATTCCTGCAAGAAGGGCTGCAGTTCCATGTGAAATTAGATACGCACCAATGTCAGGAAGAAGTATGCCTGGAGCATATGCTTCAGAAATGACACTCAATGCAAAGGGAACAAGAGATATTGTGAGTAGGAATCCAAGTATTGCTTCAGTTGCTCTTTTTCCAATTCTGGATCGTCTGTACAATGGGCCACCAATTGCTAAGAAGATGAATGACAATCCAAGGGCTTGCATTAGCAAAGCCATCTTCCACATTGAATAGAATCCCCAAAGATTGGCAATGATTGCAAAAGGTGCGGCGAGAAATGCGAGCACCCCTGCAACTAGATCGCTTTTACTGTATATCGAATTCCCATTCTGTAATTTCAGGATGAATATGCCTGAGATGAAAAATAAAATACCAGAAAACACACCAAGTACTGGTATCAAAGTATCAACGAAGTCAGTGGTAAAATTGGGAATTATGTAATAAAATGAAAAGAAATAGAATAGAAGAAAACCCAGAATGATTGGTGTGCTAACATATGGGTTAATTCGCCCCTTATAGTTTCTATACTCCAAACCTGTTGATACAAATGTCAGCATTCCAAAAACGAGCAGTGATTGCATATCCATCAATGAACGTGCATGTGCAAACGAAGGGGAAAAATCAGGAATCAAAAAGGAATATACAATGGCAAGTCCCATGTGAATGACTACTCTATACAACAGCGCGATGAAGAATATATGCCGACCCGGTGTGGACTCCTGAAAGTTAACCAGGAAAGCAAGTGCGGCTGATGAAATCGCGAGAAAGGCTAGCAATGAATGAAATGCTATGAATGCACTTACTGAGGATTCCGTAGGAATGGATATCCAATATAGCCCTACGGTTATTGTCAGTCCTAGTGTAAAACGGAATAGTATCTTCTTCAGTGTTTCTAAGTCTAAGGCCATATTAGTCCCCATGCCTTGGTCTGCTGCGCATTAAGCAAGTGAATTCTAGCGCTTTTTAACTATTAATGGGATAGAAAGGTTTGCGAGAATCGCGACCATAGGTTTTTGTTGACTCTGCAATTTCACTCATTGGTGGATTCTATGACCCTTCCAGTCATTATCGTACATGGCGGTGCAACTGTATTCAAAGAATTGCATCATGAAGAGATTCTGATTGCGATTGAAAAGGCCGCATTAACTGGCCTCTCTGCAATGGATAAGGGTGGCTCTGCTGTAGATGCTGTTGAAAGTTCAATCTGGGTCCTGGAAGAAACTGATCTCTTTACTGCGGGACGAGGCGCATGCGAAAATCTTGATGGCGATATTGAAGTTGATGCTATGATTATGGATGGGAACCGGTTGGATAGCGGCGCTGTTATGGCTGTCAGAGATATTATACATCCTATCTCACTAGCAAGATATGTGCTTGAAAGGACACCGGTTATGCAGATTGTGGGCACGGGTGCAACAAGACTCTACAACAACATGATTGCAGAAGGTTATCGAAAGGAGTCGGAATTGCTTCGAACGATGAACATTCCCATTGCCCATGAAAATGACACAGTTGGCTGTGTGGCAGTCGATAGCAATGGCCACATAGCGAGTGGTTCTTCTACAAGCGGATGGCCTGGGAAACTGCCTGGACGCATCGGAGACTCGCCAATAATTGGTTCTGGAGTATACGCGAACGAGCTTGCAGGAGCTAGCTGTACAGGGAAAGGTGAACAGATTCTTAGAATTGTAATGGGGCGGATGGCTGTTGCTTATGTAGAAAATGGAGTGACTGTGCAGGAGGCATGCCATCAATCCGTAAGAGTTCTGCGAGACCGTACTCCTGGAGAAGGCGGTCTGATAATGGCTGATTACAATGGCAATTTGGGACTGGCATTTGACACACCCCATATGCCTACAGCCATTGCCAAGGATGGAAAGGTAGCCTACTCGTCAATGACTCCTGCTATAAATGGAAAATAAGATACTTCCCTCCAATGTCCCCGGAAACAAGGACCAAATGAGCACTATGCTGTTGCAGCTGAGAGAATCTGACCCTTCACACCAATGATTAGTGATTTTATTTGAATCTCTTTCTTGGCTGCAATAGACGCCTGCTTTACCATTCTTACTAAACCACTGCAACATGGTACTTCCATAACTAGAACCGTGACATCTGAGATTTCGTTTGCTGCAAAAATCTGAGTCAATCTCAGAATGTTTTGTTCATAGTCCTCAAATTTCGGACAAACTAGAATAACGGTTTTCCCTTTCATGAAATCTTCGTGGAGAGTGGGATAAGCAATCCCCGTGCAGTCTGCTGAAAGAAGAAGGCTGGCATTTCTCAAGGCGGGATGATTAGGTGCCATAAGTTTGAGTTTCACAGGGAAATTTTGAAGATATGAAGGTGCATCAGATAAAGCGATTCCTTGCTCTGTTTCTGGCATTGTCTTTCTTGATGCTTCTTGTGATAGGTCAATTGTTGGACAGCATGAACTAGCATGTTCCTCGCCACGCAACTTACGAACATGCTCCATTGCTGCTTCCTCGTCAAATTCTACCGTTTCAACCTCGATGAGGGTTAAGGCATCTTCTGGACAGTGACCAATACAAGCACCTAGACCATCGCAGAATCTTTCTGAAACTACTATTGCTTTTCCGTCTATAATTGCCAATGCGCCTTCCTCGCAGTTGGTGATACATAGACCGCACCCTGTACATTTCTCTTCATCTATCTGTATCATTAGACGTTTGACCATCGGAATCACCTACGCTATCGCATCCTCAATTACCTTTACGATTTCCTCTTCCATTGTTGGAGTCATCTTTGGTCTAGTCTTGATTCTACCAATCTCTTCTCCTGTTTCTTTCCTGAAGATGATTATTGTGGGACTGCTTGTGACTGCGAATGTATCCACTTCAATGGGACTTGGCGGAATCGCCCAGAATACATCGGAACCAAATCCAGGCTTCGTCATACCTCCGAGTGCACGAATCCTAATACCTAACTCAACTTCTAGATGCGCCAAGGCCGGAAT
>JARGGA010000619.1 GCA_029210805.1 Candidatus Thorarchaeota archaeon | reverse complement strand
TTGAAGTCATCAATCGACAATGGGCGAAAGCAAGTCGAACAACTCGAGATGGTGATAACACGGTCCTCTACAAATTCTTTCCAAAAGAAAATATCCGTCAAAACAGTTGGATTACCATGCGACTAAAAACAGGACCACGTATTCCTCCAACGTTTGAAACCGCCATAATGACCTCTAAGGTGCTCCTAAAGGTCACCATTGATGTTCCTTGGGATTTCGATACATCAGTATATATTCCGATACACGTTATGCACTGCCCCACTATAATGGATGATAAAGATGATTTCTCATTTGAATCAATGTTCTAAATTGGTGGTGTGTAAAATGGCGAGTATCAGAATTGAACTTGATGAATATGAGTACACAGCCGGAGAATTGCTAACAGGCACTCTCGTTGTAAAGAGCCCATATGAATATCGCTTTTCATCAATAAGATTGATTCTATCGGCATCGGAAAAGACCAGAGTTGGAAGCTATGAGGGGGGCATAGTGAAGGTTAGAACAAGTTGGTCTCATGATGAGTTTTGTACTGAAAGCAAACTTCATTTCAGAAAAGAACAAGATATCCAGATAGACGGATCAGTCATCAGAGGAGTCGAACGTGTACCTTTCAAAATTGAGATTCCTTTAGGATATCCTCAGACCTTCGTGGGCGAGATGAGTATGGTTGAGTACACGTTAGAAGCACAAGTCTACTCTGAATCCACGCCTGAACACTGCGTTAGCACAAACCTAATCGTTCGCGATAGGATACCGTATATTGAACCAAAAGAAATCATTGAAGAAACCCGCGGCTTGGCTGTGAAACTTCAGACCGACTCGTTTTGTATTGGAAATGGATTATCAGCAATGATAAGAGTGACAGAGCAAAATAACATTAGGGGAGTACGATTCGAGATTATAAACACTGAACATGCCAGAGTTGATTCATACTCCAGAACCATAACATTCCCAACTATCAAGGGATATCTTCCAGGAAAGAAAGTATTCCGGGATAAATGGATAGGAATCGAGATGGAATTGACTCGTGATGTTCTTCCTTCAACAAAGGGAGCCCTCTTTGTAAACAAAAATGAATTGAAAATCACATTAGATCTAGCTTACAAGCTGGATATCATATTGAGAATACCAGTCAACTTGGTTTTTTGTAAACGTGAGGGAGAATGCAAGCTTGAATTCGATGACATATTTTAGCATTCTGAAAATCTAAGCGCATATCATAAACCTCAAAATGGGTTAGGATGAGCGCTGAACTATTCATCTAGGCGGCAAAGCTACGATGCAACTTAAGACAACCAGGATGGAACTTACTAGTGTTGGTGTTGATATCGGTTCCTCAACATCCCACGTTATATTCTCAAAGATAGTCCTCGAAAAAGATCTTGAGAGCCGAACTGAGAAATTCAAAATCACTGAACGCAGTATATTACACACTGGTCCGGTGCACTTTACGCCATTCAAAGACCCAAGGCATATTGATTACGATGCCCTTAGAGACCTTCTTCTCCAAGATTATGTGGACGCAGGAATCGAGATTTCAAGCATCGATACCGGGGCGGTCATTATCACTGGCGAAACCGCAAAGAAGCAGAACGCAGAAGAGATTGTCAATGCTCTTGCAGGTGAAGCAGGTAAATTTGTAGCAGCTACTGCAGGACCTAACTTTGAATCAGTACTAGCAGCGTATGGTTCGGGTGCAGTGAATAAGTCCGAAGCTACAGGTCAAACAATAATGAATGTCGATATCGGGGGAGGATCCTCAAATGCATCT
>JARGGA010000618.1 GCA_029210805.1 Candidatus Thorarchaeota archaeon | reverse complement strand
CATGCTGAATATTTGAAACTAATAGGTGATAGTCGCCTGAAAGAAATAATCGCCAAGAAACCATGGGGGTACTAATTATGGTGGAATATACAAAGACTGAATTTCTAATTGCCTGTGCTTCTCGACATGTTCGTGATGGTGAGAATGTTTTTGGTGGAACAGGGATGCCTCTTCTCGCAGCACTTATGGCAAAAGAAACACATGCCCCAAGGTCTAATCTGATCTCTGAAGCAGGTTTCATAGATGCTCGTCCCAGAGAGGTTCCACTATCTGTTGCTGATACCCGATACTACTATGGCTGTTCAGCAGCCCTAGGATTGATTGAAACACTCGGTTTCCTTTTACAAGGTGGCCGGATTGACGTTGGATTTCTTGGAGCTGCACAAATTGATGAATTTGGCAATCTAAATACTAGCTACATTGGACCGTATGACGCTCCCAAAGTAAAGCTTCCAGGAAGTGGTGGTGGTAATGATATCGCTTCATCAGCAAAGCGACTCATTATTATGATGGCTCATGACAAAAGGAAGTTCATCAAGAAATTGGACTATATGACAAGCCCTGGTCATCTTGAAGGGCCTGGGTCTAGGAAGAAATGGTCGATGGTTGGGAACGGTCCTGAAGTTGTTATCACTGACATGTGTCAATTCGATTTCGATCCGGATACTCTGAAGATTCGTTTGATGTCCGTGCATCCTGGCTTTACAGTGGAAGATGTCATTGAGAACGTGATGTTTGATTTGATCATCCCTGATACTGTAACGGTTACTGAAGAACCAACTCAGCATCAGTTAGATATTATGCACAAGCTCGATCCAACAGGAATCTATCTTGGTAAGGGTGGGTAGCATTTGTAGTGACCGATTTCACTCTGAGTAATTATACTGCCATAATCTTCGACCTCGATTCTACACTGATAAACACCCATCGTTATCCCCTTAGAGCTTCCATGTGGATACTGGAAAAGATTACGGATGATGTAGAGGCGATTGCAGATGAATACCTCCAACATTTGATTCGTAATTATCGAAAAGGTATACAAGAAGTAGCCGAAGGAGCGGAGTATCGGAAACCATTCGATGTCGTGAAACGCGCAATCAAGGAATCAATGACGGCAATGAATATCGATATTGATGATGCCCTCCTGGAGGAGGGAACTCATCTGTTTCGATGGTTGCATGTAGAAACTTCTGAAGTATATCCAGGTGTAGAGGAACTTCTCATCGCATTGAAAGAAAGAGGAATGAAAATCGGCGTGGTTACGAATGGTTTTGAAAAACACATACAGATCATCCTCTCCAAGCTGAACCTCCTTCATTATTTCGCAAGCATGGTTGACGGAGGCGACGTAAAAGCATTCAAACCGATGGCGTTACCATTTCAGCGAGCTATGGATAATTTGGGGGTTGGTCCCAAGGAAACTCTCTTCGTTGGTGACGAATATTTTGCAGATATTGTTGGGTCAACCTCTTTGGGCATTGATGCAGTTTGGGTCAAAAGCAGAGGAGGCAACCTAGATGAAATGGTTGCAAAATATGGGGAATCTTCACGGCCCAAACTCGTTGTGGATTCAACTGCGGAACTTGCCCAGTATCTATAATTGTAAATTTTAGGTATTACCTCCGAATAAGGGTTATTAGCCTCCGGCATGTGAAAGACTTGTGCCACCAGCGGACTTGCGGAGGTCTGACTATATTGAGCGGAAATGATAATCTTGATGGCCCGATGAAGGCTCGTTCAGACTTAGTTGAGATGCTCAGATCCTGCCCACAG
>JARGGA010000617.1 GCA_029210805.1 Candidatus Thorarchaeota archaeon | reverse complement strand
TTGACGATTCCTGGTGAACCGGCCAAAGATGATTGGGACCTGATGACTCAAGATCTTACTCGGATTAACGGAATATTGTCTGTGAAGAATTTTCCAGAATCCAAGAAAATGCTTGTCGAATATGATGAATCATTGATAACTTTCAAGATCGTTCGTAAAGCTCTCAAAGATATTGGATTCACACCAGAAGACTCAGGAGGTGTCCGAGGAGACCGAGAGTCTCTTGCTAGGGAGAAGGAAATTCGATATTATTCTCTCCTCCTTACATTCTCCGTCTTATTATCGATTCCAGTTGTTTCACTGCACTTTGGTGTTCTTGATGGTCTAATTCCGGATGGAATGACTAGAATGCTGATTATGTTCCTGCTTTCAACTCCAGTTCAGTTCATTGGAGGTTACCCCTTCTATAGTACTGCGCTAAGAGCAGCTCGTCATCTCAAGACCAATATGGATACGTTAGTTATGCTTGGGACTTCTGCTGCCTATCTATACTCAGTGGCAACGACCTTTGTTCTTGTTGGGGAACCCTCTTTCTATGATGCTTCAGTGCTGCTAATCAGCTTCATACTTTTGGGACGTACATTGGAATCTATTGCAAAGGGCCGCACATCGAGGGCTATTAGAGGTCTAATGGATTTGCAGGCTAAGGTTGCAACAGTTGTGAGAGATGGTTCTGAATCTATTGTTCCAATAGAAGATGTCGAAGTAGATGATCTCGTTCTTATTCGTCCTGGTGACAGGGTTCCTGTTGATGGGGACGTTATTGAAGGAAAATCTTCGGTTGATGATTCAATGATTACCGGAGAACCTATGCCTGTTGATAAACAAGTTGGGGATTCAGTTGTTGGCGGCACTGTAAATAAGAACGGTGTTTTGCGAGTGAGAGCAACAAATGTCGGCAAAGATACTGTATTATCTCAGATTGTACGAATGGTAGAAGAGGCTCAAACCACCAAACCTCCAATTCAGAGAAAAGCGGATGCCATAGCAGAAGTGTTTACCCCCGTTGTTCTAGTATTGGCCTTTTCTACATTTATCTTCTGGACGTTGTTTTCAGGTCCAATCTTTGGTTTTCCTGTCGAATGGACCCGTGCATTAAGTTTCACAATAGCTGTTCTTGTGGCTGCATGTCCGTGCGCACTGGGTCTGGCAACACCTACTGCTATCATGGTAGGAATTGGTAAAGGTGCTCAATATGGAATTCTCATTAAAACGGGTGACGGTCTTGAAACGATTCCTGTAGTGGATACAATTGTGTTCGACAAAACTGGTACTTTGACAATTGGACGTCCTACTGTTACTGATGTCATGACATTCAACGATGCAAAAGAAGATCAAGCCCTAGGGCTTATAGCCTCAGTTGAGAAGAGCAGTGAGCACCCCCTTGCTGAAGCGATTGTACACTATTCGGAAGAGAATGGATTTGAAATCCCAAGTTCAACTGATTTCATTTATACAACTGGAAAGGGTGTAAGTGCCAAGGTTGATGGAAAGAAGATCCAGGTTGGGAGCCAGCAATTCATGTTGGATTCCTCAATTGATTTTGGAGGAGTTGATAGTCATGTACTCATGCTCCAGAAGCAAGGAAAAACAACTGTCTTCGCTTCGATTGATGGGAAACCACTAGCCATCTTAGCTATCGCTGACAAGCTCAAGGATCCGAAGCGCCTGGGACTGTACGTGGCCGTTGACGGCTTCATCAACGAGACCAACCGCTACGCCGACTACATCGTGCCGGACTCGGTGATGTACGAGGTGTGGGGCTTCACCGGCGCCT
>JARGGA010000616.1 GCA_029210805.1 Candidatus Thorarchaeota archaeon | reverse complement strand
CAACTAGGAGTCCCGTAATAGAATAATAGGACATTCCTTGCCATCGAAGCCAATAAAGACAGATTCTGAGTAGTATTTGGCCTCGCAATCGCAAGGATTTGAATTTTTGATTACTGCATCTATATAGAATGAAAGCAATCGTATTTTGAAAGCGAACTGCGCCTAGAGTTAGAAATTGAACAGTTGCAAGAGTCTTATCATCAAGACCTGAGCTCAGTCGATACTCACGTAAAATTGAACGGAGGGATTTGCCGCTGTCGTGATACTCACTCATTACATCTAAAATAGCATGTCTGAGGAGAGCTATCTTTTCGAAGCTGTAATTCTCATTATTCATGTTCTTCGCCAGTTATCCGAAATCCACTTTGGGTCCTACATGTACATACTTCATCCTAGTTAGCATTTCGGGAAAGTATTTGCCACCGATTATTCCTGAGTCCTTATAGCCTCCGAGGTGTGGCATGTGAGGATCGAAGTAAAGGTGATCCTGGCCTATATTGACTCCAGCAGCTTCTATTTCTTTCACCCACTTCATTCGTATGTCAGGATCATCAGTAAAGATAGATGAGCGAAGACCAAATCTAGACGAATTAGCAATTCCTATTGCTTGGTCTATAGAGGAAACACTCAGAACGGGCAAAGCTGGAGCGAAGACCTCTTCCTTCATTATTCGCATATCTGGTGAAATGTTAGTTAATACAGTGGGCTTGTAGAAAAGACCTGCAGGGTCTCGTTCTCCAAGATAGTTCATCCGGAATCCACCCGTTTCGATTTTCGCTCCCTTTGCCAAGGCATCTTCCATTTGGTCTATCAGTAGATATAGAGCAGTCATTCCAACCGGCGGCAAAGACGCTTTTGGATCTGAAGGGCGTCCTACATGAAGACTTTCTGCTTCGCCTATAACTAATCTGAGAAGCTCATCATGAAGAGTATCTTGAACAAGTAAACGTTTGATAGCCATACATGCTTGACCACTCCCAAGGAATCGACCCTTCACAATCATTTTAGCAGCAAACTCAAGGTCGACATCCTTCCCCCAAACAAGGCTAGCATCACTTCCAGCCAGTTCTGGAGCCATTTGAATCCGCTGTTTTGTAGCGTGTGACCAAAGCTCAACTCCTCGATCGCTATCACCATACCAGACGATAGTGCCAACGCGGGAATCTGCCATGAAGCGGTCCATCAGACTCTTCCCACTGCCTGTGATTACCTGAATCATTGCCTGAGGGAGACCTAACTCTAGGAAGGTTTCCATGAATATTTGACCTAAGAGGATAGTGCTCAGGGGAACTTTTGCGGGAGGTTTTAGAATTGTAGCATTCCCAGCAAGGATGGAAGAAGTTATGCTAAGTATACCAAGAGCAAGAGGCGAGTTATAGGGGGTAAATAGACATGCCACACCATAAGGTTCTCGGAATTGGTAATTCTGACCACCATCATTACCTGGTGAGTTCTTCACATCCAGTGATTTGCCCCAGAGCTCGAATGTATCTCGCTCAAGATATTCCGTGAACATGTCCCAAGTCCAATTGAAAGTACCAATGGGAACACCTTCCTTTACAGATACATCTCGCACTTCCTCATATCGGTTTTTTACAGCAAGCCCAGCCTCATACAATGCATCTATTCTATTGTCAAGGGTTGCCCCAAGACTGGGTTTTCTAAATGGATTGAACAACTTTTGATGGTCTCGAATCCCGGCGTTTAATGCATTATCAATATCAGAGGACCTTGCAAGAGCAACTTTGGCATATATGGCATCATCAAGTTCATCCTGTG
>JARGGA010000615.1 GCA_029210805.1 Candidatus Thorarchaeota archaeon | reverse complement strand
ATTTATCTGCAGATCAATGAATCTGAATTCGTCGATGTTAAATCACCAATCCTGCTTCCTTAAAGGCTCTCTCAACTTCATCCTTTTCAAGAGGGCGTGGGTAATTATACATTGGGCCGCGGGGCCGCTCATTGTAGTATGGACGATTACATCCTGCACAGCCCGTAACTCGAAACGCTGTACCCGAAGATAAGGTTTCTCTAAGAAAATCAGAGCCAATATTGAATTCAATCTCCCCCTGTTCATTTATTGACATCTGGCTTCTGGTAATCAATTTTCTGGCAATCAATTCCCTTAGAATTTGTATTCGACGGTACTTTGCAAGATGAGGCTGCTTTCTTTTCTCTAAGGCAGTTCCCTTGATACTTGTGAATGCAAATAGTCCCACTCGTACGCCCATCTCATTCATTATAAATAGAAATTCAGAAACTTGACTTTCGTTCTCACCTAAACCTACGATAAGATGCGTTGTTACTTGGCTTTTACCAAAAACACCTTGAGCCTCTTCTATTGCTTTCATATGGCCACTCCAAGTATAAGGCCCATTTCGGGAAACCCCCTTGATGGAATCGAATAATTCCGCGTTACAAGCATCTATCGCTATTCCGATGTTGTTGATTCCTGCGTTTTTCAACTGCTTCATTTGATCAATATCTATAGGGTGAATACAAGTCGAAATTGGAATTGATGAAACCCTTCTAATTCTCTGTACTATTTCGATAGTATCTATTACGACATTGGGATAATTCAGGGTCTGAATACAAATCCGTTTTAGCGAATCTATACCTGATATCTTAGATTCCACGTCCTCAAATGAAACCAATGGCCATCCTATTCTTGAGAGGAATCTATGATCTGAATCACTACTGACCGCCTGTGGACAAAACGCGCAATTTGCGCTGCAACCTTCTTCACTATATGTCATCAGAAACGCTGTTGTAAAGTGATTCTGCTTAGGACCCTTTTCAATGCCAAGGACAATAGCGGTCCCTGCAGACACTCGTACATATTCGACCAAGTGAATCAAGCAAGTTGTAGATGATTTAGCCTTAATGTTGTCGCTCAGTACGATTCCCACTCTCTCCAAAGAACTATATCGAGGTTTGCAAGCAGTGATTTCGGGTGTTCATTATTGAAGGGCACGTCACGATTCAAGACCTTTGTAACAGAACAGAAAATGCTTCTGTTTACTCAAATAGCGATTCTCATCGGATTAGGTGTGGAGATTGGAATGTTCTTCGCGCTCCTGTTGTGGGGACGACCTCCCGGTGATCAATTCGAACTCATCTTTCAATTCTTTGGAACCGCAGCTCTATGGGTTATGGTAATCAACATAGGTGTAGTGTTGTTTTGGTGGGTTTCGGGTCTTGGTCCTTGGAGTCTAACATTGGAAGAAGATGAAATTGTCAGCGAAGGCTCCGATATCTTAGATATAGGTTGAAAGTATCTCCTTCGTGATATAGGTCAATTAGTCCCCCATAATCTAGGGGGATTATTTTCAAAGGAGGCTGGTCACCAATTAGCTGATCTTGAGTATATAGGTAATTGGAAATTCCCCTTACCTGTACATCATCTACAAAAACATGAAAATTACGATTTTGTGAAAACAATCTGGAATCACTTTGAAACCTACCTATTTTCTCGTCACCAATTCCAATGAAGCCTGTTCTGGATACACTGCCAAATACACCGCCATGAGTGTAATGAGGGAATCCTGCATCTAGAACTCCGATTTCTCCTGATTCAGTTTCAACAATAAACATATTGGCACTAGCACCACAAGAAC
>JARGGA010000614.1 GCA_029210805.1 Candidatus Thorarchaeota archaeon | reverse complement strand
TCAAGGAATCGTGGACTAATGAAGCTAAGAAAAGAGAGAGGAATTGCACAAAGTAATAACACCCTTCTCACATGCACATCGGTTTTTGGAGGTGCGGTGGTCCTAAACAAGGAAACCATGGACCACATCAAAGATAGACATCCAGAGGTTCTGCAACTTCCTAATCTTTTTGTGGAGATTATAACTACGATTGAGGATCCAGAGTTTATTGCAGAAGGACGCACGAATGAAGTTGTGGCGTTACGAAGAATCCCTGATACACACAAGTTTTTAGCGGTTTTCTACATAGAAGGAAGTAGGATAAAGACCATCTTCATAACATCAAAGCCGGATTCTTTCAAGAGGAGAGGCGTGATATGGCCCAAATAGTGGTAGACCTAGAGAATGTGGACGTTAGATATGATTCGAAGAATGATGTAGTCTATGTTAGTTTTGGGCCGATTCAGGAAGCTGACGATTCGGAGATGCTTCCGAATGGCATTGTAGTGCGATACAAGGATGGCAAACCTATCGGGCTTACTGTGGTTGGTACTAAGGAGCCCTAAATTGTAGCCTCCTACTCTCTTTTAATGGTCAAGAATAGTCATGAAACAGGAAATATTCGGACCTGAGTGTCTGCTGTAAACAAGTCACTCTTTCAGAAAGCTACACTGGATCAATAGCTTCTAATTTTGGCACACGTTTGAAAGCATGGTCATGAGTCATTATTTTGTAAATGGTTTCCTTCTCCATCGTAGCTAAAATCGATGCATCCCGTCCTCCGATTCCTAAGTGCGAATATTCGCATAGCTTCTTTCTTGTCAGATTCAGAGTTTCCTCATCTAAGGAATATAGAGGGATTCCGTAATTCATGAAAACATGTGCTTTTTCTCCTCCTACCAGAGGACCCAAGCGTTTTATGAGATAGTGAAGAGTTTCAACCACAATAGTAGCGTTGATGGCGGCTTGATTCTTTCGCAAAGCAACCTCTACCGGTTTGATGACTTGTGGATGTTCCGAGAGCGTGGTATCAAAATAATAGGCCCAAATGTTTGTATCAATGAGAATCAAGGCACCGTTCTCCATATCTCCTTTAACTTCAATGGATCTAAATCGCCTTCAATTGTGATGCATCCTCGCAGCTCCTCTATGAAGAAACTCAGATTAATTGCTTTCTCAATTGTAACGCCATCCTTCGTGGCAGTGAGGCGTACACTATCGCCTGATTTGAAACCCAATTTATCGCGAAGCTCTTTAGGGATTGTGATTCTGCCACGTTCGTCAACCTCGCTTTTGCCCATGTAATCACCCATTCCCATTAATAGTCCCACGCTTTATAATTTTTTGCAACATTGCCAATATGCACCGTTGATTGTTTCTTGGACAGACTTTCTATGAGTGCAATTCTAGACTTTGAGAACTCGTGTCGCTGAACTAGCACTCTGTCTTTTTCTCTGCATTACCTCTTGAACTGCCATGAATGTTTCTTCTGCTCCATACTTTCTTTCCATTCTCTTCAGTCTTCTCAGATTCGTTCTCATCACCCGGCGTTTTCGTTCTGTCAGACCCTCCCTGTTCACCATCTCGAAGGTCTGCTGCTCGTTCAGCATCTTCCACATGACCACCAGCAACTTCCGGGCTAAGACAATGGTTGCTACCTTGTACCCCTTCTTTCCTCGAACCCCCTGATGAAACGCCTTCAACTTCTCAGGTCCGTGGATTGCACAGGACTGTGCCACCAGATACATGGTAGTCCGCAAGTGACTGTTACTCCTCCGCACGATCCGTCCAGTCTTGCGGCTCTCTCCAG
>JARGGA010000613.1 GCA_029210805.1 Candidatus Thorarchaeota archaeon | reverse complement strand
TTTCTGGGAGCACTTCACTCTGGTGTCCAAGATCGTGCAACTTACAATGAACGGTATCCTGTCGGATGTTGAAAGTCTTCAGGTACATCCTAGCTAATTGGGTCTTTGCTTTCTCACGGTTCATACTCCCCTTTTTCTTTCGTGAAAGGCTCCTTGAGAGCTGTTTCAGCTTCTTGAGTCGTCTTCCCAGAGCTCGGGGATTTTCAAAGATCGTACCATCCGAAAGTGTCGCTAATGTCTTGACCCCAAGGTCCACTCCTACTTTCTTTCCCGATACTGGAGTAGGGTCTGGTATCTCCTCTTCCACCGTGACCGATACGAACCACCTGTTGGCACGTCTTCGTACTGTGACGGAAAGAATTTTCCCCTTATAGTATCTCTTTCTGCTCTCCTTGATTCGAATCTTACCAATTCGTGGAAGTTGTATCTTTCTTCCCTCGAACCTGATAAGTCCTGTCAATCTAAAACTGTCTCTGACACCCTTCTTCTTGAAGCGGGGAAAACCGATATGCGCACCACTCTTTATTCCTCGATAGAAGTTTTGGAATGCACGATGGAGATCCCTAAGAGATTCCTGAGGTGCACACTTGGAACATTCCTATATCCAGGGAAACTGTGTCTTCTTCAGGCTGTTCAGAAGTTTGTGTTGCTTCATTGCATCTGTAAATCTATTATTTCCTTGGTTACTCTTGAAGATATCTATTCGTTGGTCAAGGCCCCAGTTGTAGACGAATTGTGCAACTCCAGCATGCTGTTGAAGGGACGTCCTCTGACGATTGTTTGGGTCGAGCTCGTATCGGTAGGCTCTATGAACCAACATGAGAGTCGAGGAGTAGAGTTGGTGTAACATTATAAGCTCATACAGAATTTTGCATGCAACCTAAGTTGAATCTTTGACAAATTGCGAGGCTATTGCTAGTTGTTTTAACCCTTGCGTCAGAGTATATACACAAGAAAGACCATCATCCAAATTATTAAATCATCATGTTCTTCTGGACGGCGTATGTCATCTGATGGTCAATCCTTTGAACAGCTTCTTCAAGCAGCACGAAATCTCAAATTAAGAGGGGAGAACAAGAAGGCAATTGATGCATATAGGGTTGCATTGCAGGTGAATCCTGAATCAATAGAAGCCCTTAACGAGATGGGATTGACACATATCCATATTGGAGAACAAATGGAAGCAATTCTGGTTTTTGATGCGGCTATAGCTGCCAAGCCCGACGATCCAAGTCCTCATGCAAACAAGGTGCAAGCATATCTTACAATCGGATCATTTCAGGAAGCTCTTGCTGCTGCTGATGTAGGGCTACTAGTTGCTCCCGAAAGTGCAGATTTGCATGCAAATAAAGCACGAGCTCTTGAAAGCTTGCTAAGGATAAAAGATGCTATCGATGCATTCAACGAATCTCTCAAGTATGATTCAGATAATCCTGAAACTTGGAAGGCACTTGCTTTGTGCTTAGATGCTCAAGCAAAATGGGACGAGGTTGCCAGAGCGTATAGAATCGCAGGCTCACTTCATGAGAAACGTGGAGAACGTGCTGATGCTGAGAGTTGCTTTAAGTTTGCAGAGATGGCAGAGAATTCTAAAGATGACGAGATGGCATAAAAAGAGGAAAGGGCTAGAGTAAAATCTAGCCACTACATTTTGTAATTACTTCTTCTTACGTTTTGAGGACTTCTTCTTGGTCTTCTTCCCTCCAGAAAGCATTCCTTTCTTGTAGGCGATAGCTCCGCCGCCACCACATAAGGCACCTATTCCAAGTACTGCAATCCAAATGCCATACTGAGCAATA
>JARGGA010000612.1 GCA_029210805.1 Candidatus Thorarchaeota archaeon | reverse complement strand
ATTCTGAAATTGAGTTCTGATGGGTCTAAAATTATATATTCTACATATCTTGGAGGAAGTGCCTCAGATAGCGCTTTCGGCATAGCTCTTGATAGCTCAAACAATGCCTATGTGTCAGGACACACAACATCATCCGATTTTCCAACCACGACAGGTGCCAACGATACAACACATGATGCGGACCATGATGCATTCATTGTAAAATTGAGTGCAGACGGTTCGACACTACTCTATTCTACTCTTGTTGGCGGAGGTGGTGACGATCGAGGTTGGGGAATCGTATTGGATTCAGCGAATAATGCATATGTAGCTGGGTCAACAAATATGATGGACTTTCCTTCTACTCCGGGGGCAAAGGATACAAGTCACAATGGAGGATGGGATCCATACGTTTTGAAGTTGAGTGCTGATGGTTCGACTATAATATATTCAACATTTATCGGTGGAAGCCTAGATGATACGGTTACAGGTATTGCAATTGATAGTCTGAATAATACCTACATCACAGGAACCACATATGATCCTAGCTTTAATGTTACACCTGATGCATATGATACTAGCCATAACGGCGCTAATGATGGATATATTCTGAAATTAAGTTCTGATGGTTCTACAAAACTATATTCAACTTATTTCGGAGGCAATGATGACGATTATAGTTACGCAATTGCCCTAGATGAGCTTGGTAATGCATATGTAACCGGAAGAACATCTTCATCAAACTTTCCAACAACATCAAGAGCATATGATAACTCCTACAATCTAAACTGGGATACTTACATCCTCAAACTAAGTAATGATGGCACTACTCTCCTCTATTCATCTTATATTGGACATTTTGATGAGGAGGTGGGAAACTATCTTGCAGTTGATAGTTCAATGAATGTATATCTGACGGGATATACATGGTCAGTAAATTTGATTAATAATTTCCCAACCGTTCTTGGTTCTTATGACAGAACATACAATGGTGCAAATGATATCTTCGTAATGAAGGTGGGAATCGAAGACCCCATACTTGACATCCTGACTCCTACCGTCCTGCAATGCATGGTCCAATAGAAGGCCTGGAACCTCCAAAACAAGTTCTAGATTCGTTCGATATTCTGGTTAAAGCCAAGCCCCTACCAGGGGGACAAAGCAGAGCATTTCTTGCGGGAGATGTTGTATTGAAATTCTTCCCGGATGAGCAGGAAGAAGAGATTGCCTGGATGGCCAATCTTTTGGACAAGATTCAATCAGAAAAATTCAGAGTGCAGAAATTTCGCACGTCTAGGAAAGGCAAGTTCATGGTTAGCGGATGGGCAGATTATGGTTATCTTTCTGGAGAGTTTCGTGATGATCTATTTCATTTGAAACAGAAAAGAAACATTCTACAATCATTTCATAGGGCAATAATAGATGAACAGCCGCCTAATCACGTGATAGAGCGCAGTGACCTATGGGCACTAGCTGACAAGATGGCATGGGGCGAGAATCCCATTGTCTGTCATGTGCGTATAGAGAAGGCAATCAGGAAGCTTGTAGGCCTGCTTGAACCATTAGAACTCCCACGTCAGTTGATTCAGGGAGACCCAGACCACATCTTCTTCTCGGATGATGAACCTCCTGCGCTAATTGATTTATCTTGGCATTACAGGCCTGCTGATTTTGCTTTAGCTGTTCTAGCAGTTGATGTTCTTTCTTGTTGGTGTAAAGCTGAATGCACTTGCCTTGACCCAGAGGAGGTCTACAATGTTTTCGCAGACATCAATCAGTTTAATCAACTGCTATTAAGAGCGGTACTTCGGAGAGTACTTGAGATAGAAGG
>JARGGA010000060.1 GCA_029210805.1 Candidatus Thorarchaeota archaeon | reverse complement strand
TATCAATAGGTTCTGGAAATCCCGTGGGGCGAGAGGGACCTGCAGTTTTGATTGGAGCTGCAATTGGAAATTCAGTCGGGCGGCGACTTGGCTTTCATGAAGATTCTCACCTACGTATTTTCTTAATGATGGGTTCTGCAGCGGCCACCGCGGGAATCTACAAGGCTCCTCTTGGAGGTGCGTTGTTTGCAACAGAAGCACCTTACCGGCGAGACGCTCGTCTTGGATATTTCGTTCCAACTGTAATAGCTGCTTTAACAAGTTACATTGTCTATGTTCTGGTTTGGGGAATTGATCCCATTCTTCAATTTGGTGCTAGCTTCATATTAACTCTTGAAGTATTGCCACTCCTTGTTGTATTTGGTACTGTTGCGGGTTTGATTTCTATTTTCTTTGCGGTTGTTTTAATTGCCACTCGCAATTTCTTTACAGTCAAGCTACCAAACTGGTTTGACCCTGTTGCTGGTTCATTTCTCGCATGTATCACGATTTTCATCATCGGAGTTGCAGTTGACCCATCTCTTACAATTGCTGGAATGGGATATGAGGTCATCAACAGTCTTGCAGCTTCTAATGTTCCCATTACGGTTCTTGTAGTTCTACTCATTGGGAAACTCTTTGCATCTTCTTTCGTTGTTGCTGGACGTGTATCTGGTGGAGTTCTTGCTTCATCTCTATTTGTAGGGGCAATGCTTGGTGCCATATTTGGAGAAGTGTTCTATCCCGATGAGGTCGGGGCCTTCATCGTTCTTGGCATGGGTGCAGTTCTTGCAGCGACTACAAATACACCTGTGGCAACAACGGTGATGATGCTTGAGATGAGTCACTCCTTCGATCTCATCATACCTCTTGCACTGTGTGTTTCAGTCGCATATCTTGTCAGTGGTGGGACATCTTTGTATGAAGGACAGAAAGTCAGTCGAGAAGATGAAGAGAAAGGCTACTACCAGATAGTTGACACAAAACCTGATCCCGATAATCAACTTGCTCTTGACGGAAGAGATGCGAATCCAGAAAATCCACCTAGTGATGATAAGAGAAATACCTCATCAGAATCGGATGATTCTTCTGAAACGCAGGTAACTTAATCAGTTTTTGAAACGTATGCCTTACTGTTGCTAAACAGCCACAACAGCAAATCGACGTCAACGCTATTGTAAGGAGAGAACCAAAAAATGAAGCGAATCCTCTGCATGCTATTTGCAATCCTATTAGTATCTCCGATATTGTTTGTGTCTTTTCCATCAGTTACAACTTCAGGGTCGATCCCCATTGTTGAGAGGGACTCTATAGATTTTAGCTCACTCAAGAATGAGTTCAAAGATGATATTCCCCTTGTTGTAAGGTTTGATACACAACCAAGTCCTAGTGTGCTACAGGATATTCGTGATCTTGATATTAGATTCAGTCTAGGCTCTCCAGATATCAGTAAAGTCGGTTCATACTATCTTCTCAGAGGCTCATCGAATGCCTTTATGGAATTACAGGAAAGAGTTCTGTTGGAGTTTATTGGTGTTCAAACGGACGCCGAATACGCACAATCAACTCGAGATGTTTCAATCCCTGAAATCAATGCTTCAAAAGTATGGGACACACTAGATGATCTCGGGCGTTCAGTTACTGGGAATGGTGTTCTGATTGCCGATTTGGATTCTGGCGTTGATTGGACACATCCTGATTTATGGTATGCAAATGGTTCGGAATATGATTGGATTGACTTCATTGTTGATAGTGCTCCTACTAATGGAAGTGATTATATTGACTTGGATGGTAGTACCACTGGCACTGCAGATGAAACGCTCTACTATCTTGATCTAGGCGGCGATTCTTCATTCAATACAACAATCGATTGGATATGGGTAGATAACGTGACTCAGGATGGTGTTCCTAACATCGGTGAGCCATTCTTTGTTGTAAATGATACAAATGTCGATGATTCACTAAATCCTGGTGAAAAACTTTTGATGCTAAATATGCCTAAAACCCGGTACATTGTTGAGAGGGATGGTGTTGGCGTAGGTCAAATCCAGGCTTGGGAGAGGAATGTGAACCTTACAAGTAGTACCCATGAAGATGATGATGGACATGGCTCATCTGTTTCTGGTATCCTAGTGGGCGGTCAAATTGGATACCGTAGGTACGTGGGCGTTGCACCTGATGCTGAACTGATGATGATTAAGGTCCTAGGACCCAGCAATGAACGACTGACAATTGAGGAGGGTCTTGCATGGGCTTACAATCATGGTGCAGATGTGATTCTAATCGAAATTGGGTCCTGGACTTACGAGTACCTTGATGGAAGCTCAACAGCTGAACTACTGATTGAAACTATTGTGGCCGACGGGATTCCCGTCATCGCTCCAAGTGGAAACCTTGGAGGAAAGGATAAACATGCTTTGTTCACTGCTCCTGTAGACACTCCATCATATGTCAATTTCAGTATCCCCCAAGTGGGAGGCCCTCCAACTGAAGGAGAGTACATTGACTATGATATAGAAGAGGTTTACATTACTGTACTCTCAATCAATACAACTGATTTCAGTACATGTGAATTCAGTTTGGTTATGAATATGGCTGGAACATTGGTCTATATTCCTCTTCATCCAGCCGTTGGAATGTGGACCTGGTTTATAGAGCCCATTATCAATGTAGGTGGATTCACAGTTCGTGCTGAATCATTCATAGACACATCAAGTCGTGGTACAAGCATGCTGGCTATTCGTCTAACCGGAACGCTACCTACAACCATAGGTCCGTCTTGGCATGCACTGAATATATCTGCACCTCAAGAAACCGTATTTCACTCCTACATATCCGATGACCAAAGCTCATGGACTGGCGGCTGTATTTGGAAAACGGATGTTTCCGATAATTATGAGATAACATGGCCTTCAACAGCAGATTCAGCAATTAGCGTAGCAAGTTATAGAACCAGACAATTACTCTATGATCCATGGAATGGTGTTGACACACTTGATGACATTGCAGGATTCTCTTCTCGGGGTCCAAGGATTGATGAAGTGGCCAAACAGGGGGTAGCAGCACCTGGCGGATTTGATATCATTTCAACTTATTCCAATGCATCCACTTGGTATTCGACCTACAACGCGGGTGGCTTGTTGCCATTTGGTAAGGGTTTCGGATCCTACAGTCTCTTCAGTGGCACAAGTGCATCTGGGCCGCATGTTGCTGGTTGTGCCGCATTGATGATTCAAGTAAATGCCTCTTGTGGTTCTGATGCGGGCAATGTAATAATGAGCACCGCCTTATCAGATTCATTTACTTCCATAACACCGAATAATGAATGGGGCCATGGAAAACTCGATGTGTATGGTGCTGTTCAGCAAGTTAATCCCATCCAAGAACTCAATGGACCAAATATCGGAACTCCGGTAACTACTCCTAGTATTCCCGATAATTCATCAGATGTTATTGTCACTGTTACAGTCGATGATCCGAGTGGTGTTGATACGGTCATTCTCAAGTACTACAATGGAACTCATTGGAATAATCTCACAATGCTAGGCACAGGACCATCGTACTCTGCCACTATTCCTATGCTGCCCAACGGAACTATTGTGACCTATAGAATATACGCGAATGATACTCTAGGTAATTCATCTGTCAGTCCGGATTATCAGTATACCGTCCAAGAATCTGGGACTTCTACAACTTCCACTTCAACTACAACAACAAATACTTCAACAACCAATACAACATCCTCGACGACTCCAACATCTACAACGGATGTGCTCGAACCGGACTATCTTGTACTATCTCTATTGCTTGGCTCAATAGCCGCATTCACAATTGTTGGATGCATTGTATCAAGAAGGAGGGAACAATAACGCTAGATGGCTTTCTGCAAAAAGGGACCATGAGATGCTCTTATATGTGGATACCTGCCAAACGACTTAGCACACATGGGAAATGAGGCAAGACCCGAATGAAAAAACTTGGTGAATTCTCTCTTAAATTCAAAGAGGATGGAAAACAGAAGAGCATGCCTGTTGAGGTCCTTGCTGACAATGAGAACACCATTGTAGTACTTGACTGCGATTGCTGCAAGGAAACACTATCTAATCGTTTGCCCGGTGGTATTCTTATTCCCATTGCATCCTCTCTCAAGAAGTTTTTCGAGAGCAATGGAATGCGGATTGTCCGTGTTCGCGCATCAGGGACACTCATGCGTCGAACCTACAAGGGCGTTCTAGATGAAGCATTAATTCCTGAAATGCAAAAGAGTGTCGAAATAAGAATGGCGGACTTTTCAAAACGTAGAAAATAGAGTGAGGAAGGGGATTGTTCCCCTTATCTCAAAACGCCTATTGATTGGATTCTTTGAATTCTGTAAGGAATTCTGCGAGTGCCCTGACACCCTCTATTGGCATAGCATTGTAGATAGAAGCTCTCATTCCGCCAACTGACCGATGACCTTTGAGCCCAATGAGATCCCTCTTGGTACCTTCTGTAACACACTTCGATTCGATTTCATCACTAGCCATAGTGAATGTCACATTCATCAGAGATCGTGAATCCTCTCTTGCGTGACCCTTGTAGAAACCATCAGATTGGTCGATAACATCGTAGAGGATCTTCGCTTTCTCACGATTTAGCTTCTCAATCTTCTCGACACCACCAAAGTCCTTCCAATACTGGAGTGATTGCTTACACATGTATATTGGGAATACTGGTGGTGTATTGTACATTGAACCCTTTTCTGCATGAATACTCCATTTCAACATACTTGGCGTGTTTTCTGGAACACGATTCAATAGGTCTTCTCTCACGATGACAAGTGTTACTCCCGCAGGTCCAAGGTTCTTCTGTGCGCCTGCATAGATTGCTCCATAATCCTTAACATTGACAGGTCTTGCAATCAGGTCCGAGGACATATCCACAACTAGGGGAACATCGCTAGGAGGAGTTGGCCAATGATGCCATTCAGTTCCATATAGCGTGTTATTGCTGGTTATGTGAAGGTACGCTGCATTATCACTGATATTGTAATCCTTTGGAATGTATCGGAATTTGTCATCTTCAGAAGATGCAATGACGTTCACATTACCATAGAGTTTGGCCTCTTTGATTGCCTTTGACGACCAACCTCCTGTATTGATATATTCCATGGGCTTTCCTTCAACCTGAAGATTAACTGCAGTCATCAGAAACTGCGTTGAAGCACCACCTCCAAGCCATAACACTTGGTAGTCATTTGGGATTTTCATTAGGTCTCTAATCAAAGCGTCTGCGGCATCCATCTCATTCTGCCACTCTTTTGAGCGATGTGAGATTTCCATCACAGACATCCCAGTATTTTCGAAATTCAGCAAGTCTTCCTTTGCCTTTTCAAGAGCAGGCAAGGGTAGTGTTGCTGGCCCTGCATAGAAGTTGTATACACGTTTTGTCAACGATATCACCTAACATCAATTTTGGTCGAGTTTGTTTATTGTGAAACCAGTCCATACTTTTGGTTGGAAGAAGGTGCTCTTCTGAGGCATCACTTCAAAATTCTTCGATACCGACTCCACCTCTTCTACCTTTGTTGGGTTCATGAAGAATACCGCTTGTGCATCTCCCTGAACCGATTTAATGGAGTCCTCTACGGCATCTCCAATCCCCTTTAGGTACACTACAAATCCTCCCCCTTTCATTGTACCTTGCTTCAGCTTCTCTTTATCGATGCCTAGCATCTTATCAAGAACAAGTGCATGCAGCACAGAAACATCAAGGTGCCTAAGCTCATCTGAACTATCAGGCATGACCTTCTCCATGGTCTTTACATCTTTCAGCGTGAATGCGTAGAAATGACCATCATCCATAAACAGCCCCAAAGAGTGCTTTCCCTGTTTGAACATCCGATTCATTTGGTCAAACATTGCTTCTTTGGAATTTAATTTCTCCAGATCGAAATACTCCTCTATCTGTTTCAAGAGATTTTCCTTGTTGAAGTTCTCAAGATTCTGGACTAGTCGATGAGTTGGGAGTACGACAAGTCCTGGATTGGATATATTGACAAACGTTAGCATCCTATATTTTGCCGATGCCAACGTCGGATTATCTTTGGAAAGCTGAAGAGCTGTTTTGTATCTATGATGTCCGTCGGCAATTATTACGTATTTGTCTTCCATCAGTTGTGTGATTCTATTTGTATCCTCTTCCGAGTCAATTTTCCAAATTCGGTGTCGGACATCCTCATAGTCTGTTACATCAAAAACTGGGTTTTGAGTCATTGCCTTTTCCAGAATAGAATCTACTTTTCCTTCATGATCTGGATAGATGACGAAAATTTGTCCAAAGTTGGCCATAGTTTCTCTACACAAACTCAACCTGTCAACAATGTCCTTCGGTAGCGTTTCCTCATGTTGAAGAACTCCTGAAAAAGTACCACCACCTGAAGATGCTTTAGCAAATTCCTCAAGTTCAATAAGCCCGATGAATCCAAATCGAAAGAGATTCTTTCCAAGTACTTCGAAATCCTGCCCATAAACGTAGAAGCTATCCTTGTCATCTTGAACAATTGCATTCTCTGCGATCCAGGTGTTCAATAGATCTCGAGCTCGAGTATATTGATTGCTTTCTTCAGTATCATTCTCTTGAGGTTTGTTCTTGATTATCCATGCGATATTATACTCAGATAGCGATTGAATCTCATCAATCTTGGCTCCCTTAATGATGTCATATGGAGGTGCTACTGTTTTTGAAATATCCGCGATTTTTTCTTTGTTATACCTAAAAGCCTTGAATGGAACCACTCTTACCATAATGGATAACTCCAACTATTATGGGCTGCTGAGCGGTCGCCGTTGAATCTACGACATAAGTCTTTCTTTTAGAACTATAATAATTCAGATGAGATTCAGATTTCGTATAATCGTCAGACTTAAATTCAAAGTGGTTGCGTGCACGCGAGCCTAAACACTTGGGGGTACATTGATGGAATTTTGTGATAAGTGTGGAGCAATGATGCTTCCAGTAAAGGAAGACAACAAGAGTCTGCTGAGATGCCGTGAGTGTAGTTGGACAAAACCAATGAAGGAAGAGAAGTACACAGTTGAATTTCGAGTCAAACATTCTCCCAAGGAAAAAATCGTCATTGTAGAGGAAGAAGGCTTTGGTCAAGAGGAAATGACCGAAGACGAAAAGAGAGAACGCCGGAAAGCGATTCTGGAATTCTATGAAGCAGAAGGCGATGATTAGAACGAATTTGTACACTCCGAACAATCTTTAAGTCAGGTGGGATAATACACAACATTGTGGAGCAAATGGACTGCTTAAGTCACGCCCCTGTTTTTAGATGCTTTTAACATGATATTAGATTCGACCGGAGGTATAAATCTTGACTGAAATGAAAATACAACTTTCCTACGATATTCAAAGCTATATTATGCAAAACGGAAATGTAGCTGATAAATTGAGATTAATTTCCGCGGGATACGACTTTCCAAAGGAGAATACCAATGCAGCTTTGAAAGAGATTGATAGTATTCAGAATCGTGATGGCGGACTCCCCTTTGATTTCATAAGAGGGAATCCAAGCTCAGTCAAACTCACTGCAGAAATTCTTCCCCTAATATTCGACATTGGAACCGAATACCCTGATATCATCGATGGTCTTGTTTCATTTCTTATTTCTCGCCAAAAGAAAGATGGAGGGTTTGCAGAAGCTCTGAATCTCGATCCCCACATCGAAGACAAGTATGGAACTACCTCGGGACGTGAGTGGTATCCTGTTGGTAAGAGCATTACTTGGCTGACTGGAAAGGCCCTTGAAGCGCTCTGTCTTGCCAAATACTCTGATGAAGAACGTCTTCGGCGAGCTCGTGATTTTCTAATGTATTCCCAGAACGAGGATGGTCACTGGCCCGATTTCCCCGACCAAGGTGAATCTGATCCTCTAGGAACTGGCAATATCTTACCATCTCTGCGTGCAGTAAATGTATCAAGTGATCACAAAGTCTATCGGGATGGAAGAGCTGCGGTCTTGCAGCATTTAGTTATGTCATTGGAGAATGAATCCCCGTATGATATGGTTGATTTGCTCTCAGTAGGGAAACCCCTAGACGAAAAAGAACGAGATGTTATCTCAAGAGGGCTTGAATTAATACACTCCTCGCAGAATGAAGATGGCGGTTGGGCTGAGCTTGGGTCCAAGAAAAGTGATCCTGAACTGAGTTCGATTCTTGCCTTTGTTATCAAGAAATGCTCTCAATATTGAATGGCATGAGGTTGACGGTTTGACAAAGACCCTTGCAGTTCTTGAAGATAATTCGAAGTATGTGGCAGGGGTATTTTCTGAAAAAGGACTTTATCAAACCAGTCTTCCCCAGAAGACATTGAAGAAAGCCATAGAATCTGTTCATGGACGCCACCTCGAAAGAGATGATTCCTTGAAATACACACGTATTCTCGCAAAGGTATACACTGTAATGAATGGAAAAGAAGCTTCAATAGAAAGTATTCAATTTGATTTTTCGGACCTTACTGAGAAGACAATTCATGTTTTGAAATCAACGATGAACATTCCAAAAGGAGAAACTCGAAGCTATGGCGAAGTGGCCCTCGAAGCTGGTCTTCCAAACGCCGCCCGATTTGTAGGATCAGTAATGGCCTCCAATAGGTTTGCTCCACTAATACCCTGTCATCGAGTTGTAGCATCAAATGGTCTTGGCGGGTATGGCCCCGGCTTGTCTATGAAAAGAGCATTGCTGTCTCTGGAAAGTGCGAGAATCGCAGATTTTAAGCATAAAAAGGTGGATTCGCGGATTGATTAATCATAAGTCTTTATTAACACTAGAGCCAGAATCAGCTGGGACCGATGCATTGGAGTGACGATTTTTGAACCTTAAAGTCAAACGAAATGGGGACACCATAGAATTACGTAAAGTTGAGCTCGAAACACTGAGCCCTCCTCTTTACCGCACACTCATAGGATATAACTCTCTAAAACGTCTGGGATACTCGATTTCATTCATCAGACCGAAAAAGAGTTCATCAGGTGACTTCGAGAGAATTCGCTACAATTTCATTGAACGTGGTGCGATGACTCGACAGCTAGAGGACGATTTGGAACCAGATATGAAGCGTGGGATCCTCAATCAACTTCCCCGAGGGGATTTCTCCATCGTTCTTCTATTGACCCAGATACCAAGACGGGGTGTTAATATTCGATTGGACAAATTCGAATACGAGTTCCTCGGATGCACACTCTTGAGAAATCAGGAAGTGCTTGATGTTGTCATGAATACAACACCTACAAGAGATATTCTGATGCCTGAATATGAAGCACATGAGAATGCCGCAGCAGAATCAGCATAAACTATCTAAAGGTCTCGCGTGAATGGAGTAGCTTTTTCTTCTAGAATGCGTAAGGCCAAACGCCTCTTTCTCGTTCTATGTGCCGCCAAGGCCCCCCTGCCTAGCAGAAGGGCTATTGGTACAACCCACCACATCAACATTAACATTGCAGATTCAAGTTGAAGCATCTTTATTTCAAGCAATTCCAGTTCTTAAATGAAGTTAAGGCTAACGTACCGTGCAGTTTCGTCTTCTTTATCAGGTGGTTGGAGAAGAGTTTCGTTGAGGTGCTTTCATTGTCACGATCTGCTCGAGATATCCAAAAGACATTGGCTGAATTCGGAGAACGGCAGTTCAAGGAAACAGGTGCTAAGCTCGTAGAAGTACTAAGAGTAAAAGCTGCAGTCATCAGGAAATACTGGAAGCAAATGAAAGGGATTGCCTTCATTGTTGCAGTTGTTAGTTCTGATCGAGTGAGAGTCTACTTCTTTACATCAACAGGAGTAATGCTGATTGGTGAGAATATCGAGCATGACAAGTACAACATAGTCAGAACCAAGTCTAAACTCGTGATGAAGTATGAGAAGCCTACACCTCCAACCGAACTGGATCTAAGAATGGACGCAACTGAGGAGGTACGATCAGAACTTACAAAATCTATCAGAAAGGTTGCCAGGTTTCTGGGTGTGAAAGAACCATCCTTCCCTACAGTGTTTGTTTCATCGCGAAATCTCGAAGCAGCTGGTCAATCATTTGGCATGATTGTTGCAGACGATGGTGCTTTCATATTCCAAGAAGATGCTGTAAATTCAAGCCTTTTCAAGGGTCTTGCAATTCGAACAGCAATTCTCGCTCAAATGAGTGCTGATAAAGGGAAAGAAGCATTCAGTCAATGTTTCGGAAATGCTGTTGCTTCATCCCTATTGAAAGGAAAAGATAAGAGTGGTTGGGATCATAAGTGGTTTCAGGAAAGCAAGGATGATCTTCTTGGCCCAATCATTTTTCATCTTCATCATCATGGGACCACTTACGGAGCGGATGGTTTCTCAAAGATTCTTAACGTGATACGGTTTTCACCTTCCTATGTTCCACCTTCCAAATGGATTGCAGTTCTTGATACAATCCATTCCACTCACGAAGTTTCACTAGGTACAGAGGCTTGGCATACCATTGATGGATTTTGTAAGACTTTGTCCAAATCACGAAAACTTGTTTCAAAACGATATCAAATTCATAGTATTCATCTCTCTCCAAGAATTCTAACCAATCCTACCTCTCTTGGAATGAATCTCGGCATTTCTATTGAAACACCAAAAGATGAATTCACAAAGAATTGGCTAGATGTACAATATCACGATCGAAATGAAATAAGGAGTCTAATACTCCAAGAAAACTCTGGAGAAGAATTGGTTTCGATTCAATATACGCTTCGACTCGAAGACATCATTCCAAAAACCGGGGGAATCGAATCAAAAGGAAAGGATGTCTTGCGATGGGCGTTGAAGGTATTAGGTATTGAACCCTCTTTATCATCCAGTTTTGAAGCATCTATAGAAATGGAATCAAAACCAATCAGCGAAGCTGAGAAGGCGGTTCTGGAACGACTCTGTGGCGGAAGTCTAGAAGTACTTGCCAACACTCTTGTTGGGTCTCCCCAGAGGGTTGAATCATTAATTGATTCAGGATGCATCGCACTGGTCCCTGATTTCGCGCATTTGGGAGTTAATCCAAATCTCCTTATTATTGGAGCAAGCAATGACGTGCTAGAATTGGTTCAGGGCAACGTACTCGAAGCCACTATTCTTACTACAGTTAACGATCAGTCGTATGCTATTATTAGTGCTCCATCTATTTGGGGTAATCGCATACTAGAGGGTGCTATACACGACGTATCCTGTTTTCCTATAAAATCTGCAACCTCTGAAAGACGGATAATCCGTGATGAACAACCGTTTCCAAGTAAAGCGGTCTTCTCATGGTGATTCTTCAGAAGAATCCTCTTTGGGTGCGCTGAATAGTTCAAGTACTAGTTCATCAACTTGGGCAAAGGTGCTCTCCGTAATCTCCTCTAATTGAACTTCTGGAATCATCTCCTGCAATCTACTGGTAAACTCTCGCAACAAGTATCGAATATCAAATGATTCCTCTTGTGCTATCAATGTTACAATTCGCGTATCAGTATGCTCCATCATGAGAGTGAAGCCTTCATGATTGATGGACCTTAGCATGCCAATCTTACCCATGACCTCTCTTGAAAATGTCGAAATTGCTGATATGAAACTGCCAATCAAACCACTATCCATTTCAATCTCTGAATTGAAATGAAACACATACTCAGAGAGACCCGACTCTTTGCAGAGCGTGATTAGAACGTGTATATCTGGCCTGGGTATAGCTTTGAATGTCCCTGCTGGTCTGAATGCGGCAACCCGCTGCATTTTTTTGGATAAATCTGGTTCTGCATTTGGTATTACATTTCTGCCTTCTATGAGGTCTAATCTTAGCTCTGCTTGTTGAATAAGTCTTGTATCTTCAACAAATGAGGCTACACTTAGCGCTCTATCGGCGTCGCCTTTAGCTTCCATCTTCTTATTGGCTAGTAGGAACATATCGCTTCGAAGCAAAAGCGCCTCCGAGTACAAATGCTGTAAGCCCTGTTCCTTTGCAATCTGAATCAAATCATCAAGATGATAAACTGCTTTTTGCAACTCCTCGTCGTCACCCTCATCTTGATATGCTTGCATATGTGTTTGCGCTAAATTCATCTCCCCTCGAATAATGATATCAAAGAGTGACTCTTCCCGTCCAATTCTGATTGTGTCCGCAAAAGCCTTTACAGCGAGTTTCCATTTCTTGCGGGCCGCATCGTAACCTCCCTTTGCCAAGAGATATGCTGCTATGTGGAGAACCTTCTCTGACGTTTCCACTGCGTCTCTTACTCTCTTGAGATACTTTTTAGCTTCTTCCATTCTACCTGTTCTCACAAGTAGAATAACATACCATGCAAAAACTTCCATGGTACCAAATCGTGTTTTCTCCTCTAATCTGATTCCTTCAGCTAGGCATTGCTCAGCTTCATCATATTTTCCAGTCTGTAGGAATATTTCGCCCATATTTGTTAAAGGTGCAATCTTGGCGACATCCATCTCAATTTGCTCATATGACTTTTTGAAAAACTCTACAGCATCGTCAAAATTGAGTGTGTTCAATTGCAAAGTACCGAGATTATTGTATGCGATTCCAAGTCCTAAATTGAATGAAAGAATCTCACTTATTTCCTTAACACGAAGATAGTGTTTTTCTGCTTCATGAAAAGCTCCTGAGAGATTGCATATATTCCCTCGCAGATTTTCAGATAGAGCCAGAAACATTCTATGATTTCCCTTGAGTGCCATATCCTGAAGAGTATCATTGATTCTTGCAGC
>JARGGA010000611.1 GCA_029210805.1 Candidatus Thorarchaeota archaeon | reverse complement strand
GCTGCTACAAGTCTTTGATGATATCTATCATGGCGGTAGAGGACAGAGTCATAGGAGGCACTCGCGGTTTCACATATTGCATCAAATCTAGATTCAGCTCTGTTTTTCATCTCAACAACAAAGCTCTTAGAATCCATATGATCGTCAATAATAGACCACCTCTTCAGTTCATATTGAACACCCTCTTTTTCAGTCGTCATTGTTTCTGGTGGTTCTCGCATCGCAACGACTGACATTGTTTCATACTCAATCTCTGTTGCAAGAACCGGTTCACTCAATCCTTTTTTCAACACATATTCTTCGTGTTCCATTTTAAGACGAATGATAGATTCCACAGAGTAGTCTTCTTCATTCTTATCAATTTCAGTATGGCAATTAGAGCAGAGTACAATCAGATTCTCTCGGGAACTTATCTTCGAAGTACTATACTCCGGATCATGTCGCAAAGCTCTGGGTCTTTTACCTCTAATATGACATATCTCTGCAATCAGTACCTTCTTTCCGCTATCTCCTTCTCTGATAACTAATTCTTTGCACTTGGCACACATCCCACCAGAAAGGGCAAACAGGTACTTGGTGTCCGTTTGTGAAACTGAACCTACCAACGATTTTACCTCACATTATTATCACTATTTTCAGTGTACGTGTGATTATGAACTGTACGGTTAATTCCACCTTATTTCTCCCGACAGGTAGTGAGGAATTTGTTCGGTTGGAAAGAACATTCATTTTGAAATCTATCGACTGAATTGAAGATGTTGACTCTAGCGGAGATATCACATCTCATTGGTCCGCGATGACGTTCAATCGATCTAGGTCAGAGTGATAAGGATATGATGGATTCTTACATGTCTATTAGAATCTGAAGGATGTTTATGATTCGCAGTTGCATAGGTCACTTTCGACTCCATGAGATTCCACGAGCCTACGATATACGTAGAATCATTTTCAATGGCAACTTGAGCTTTTTGGAGAATTGAAGTGAAAATACCAGTCTTACAAAAAGTGATACTAACCATTCTTGTACGTCAAGGTCTTCAAGTCCGGGTCTCCAGCGGGTGTTGCTGGGTCCATTGTTTGTCGTTGAAATCTCCCCGGAATTACTGCAAGTCTTTCAGTATCATGTAGTAGCTGGAAGACTACTTTCTCCTAGCGAGAGAGATTGGTAGAATTAGGGGTGAAGGTTGTAGACGAGCTGCAAAAAAAGTTTCCCACCTGGTGCATTTTAATAGGGAAGTAGTACTGACCACAGTCGTTGAGGGATTCGGATTGAGTGACTCTAAAGATAATCTCATACCATTTGGATTGAGTGACACCACAGGAAGCGTTGTGCAACCGTGGTCGAGCGATTTCATACCATTCGCAATAAAATATGGTCTATGTCACAGCCCACGGAGAACTGGCATATTTACGGGCTTGTGGATACTTGTGAGTGCGATATTTCTGTACTCGATAGGTTTGTTCTACCAAGAACTGCTAAATCCATGGACTTACTGCTTTCCAATTCTTTGGTACACCATTTACAAAATGACCCGCATTGCGTCAGATTCCCTTGAGACCAATATCGACATATTCGACCATATAAAGAGAAAGGAAGATAGGAATTCAAGATTTCTATGGCTGCAATACGAAAAGCCTGAGGCACAAATATCCCGAAAATCAGGGGTTCCAACTAGAGCATTATTCAGGTGCGATGCGGATTTTGGTCGTTTTCAAAAGATGGGCAAGGATATCGTACAGAGAAAAATACGGGGTCTGGTTTCAGTCGAAGCATTTGCGGCGTGGATTATCATTGTTGCGTGGCTTGCTTTTGGAAT
>JARGGA010000059.1 GCA_029210805.1 Candidatus Thorarchaeota archaeon | reverse complement strand
ACCCCCACTCTTCATCATCAAGCGTTCGCTTCCAAGCATAGAATACAGGAGTAACAGTACGTTCTTTCTTGCGTTTGAGCTGGAATCCATAGAGATTGAAGTCGAAAGCGGTCTTGGTTTTCACTTCAAGGATCATGACTGGTGTCCAGAGTATCCGTCCCTCCACATCTCTTCTGACAAAGATCGTCAGGTCTATCTTCCCCGAATGTCTTGCTATTGGGAGTTCTGCCACAACCAGGATTGACGATAGTGAGTCCAGTAGTTTGTCCCCTGAGAAAACTACCTGTCGCAGAGAAACAGGATGATGAAGGTCTGAAAAAAGAATTCTGTGCCATTCATTTCCCTGACGTTGGCTGAGCGCCTGAATCTGATCGATAAGCTTCTCTATATCTCGATAGACCACATATCCCATCTTCAAATCAAGGGAGTCAAGGAGGTCAAGAAATATGACTCGTTGCGTTGGGTCAGTGGTCTTTGCTATATGGGTCATTATCCTCTCACGTATCTGTTCGAATGGTGTCTTCTGATCTTGGAAATCCAACGAGTCGATTGTCGTGAGAGCAAGTATCTTCTGTAAGGCGTCCTGACTGACCTTATCAGACGTTCTTCTCAGCTGGTCAAGAATATCTTCTCTAATCTTTTCTACATGGTCCTTGATCTCATCTTTTTCTGTGATCAATGCAGTATCCAGATAATCGAGGAGTCGTAGTAAGAACTCTCGCTCTTTCATGTCAGTAGACTTTTCTAGATGATCGATTGCTTTTCCACGAATCCCCTCTAGGGAAACACTAGTAGCAACCTCTCCATATCTTTGTGAAGCTCGCTGACGGATCCGGCTTCTCTTCCTGTACAGTGACCGAATCTCAAGCACAATATTCCTGAGTTCATAGTCTGCATCAGGGTTGAATGACCGTCGTCCCTCATTTCCATCAGTGTAGACCCAATCGAGGAATGGCCTTAATCTATGGATAAGAAGGCGGATATACCGATGTGCCTCTAGCATTGGTACATGGTAGATGAAACATTGTCTACATAGTTCAACACAATGAACCCTGATCATATCTACAAAGTCCATTCCAGGCAAGGTGGGGTGTGATAAGAAAACGGGTGTTTCCATTCCCTTCTCTATGTACCCATATCTCCAGTAGGTCTTTTTTGCGCCATCATCCGGTGTGTTGTCAGCCTCATTCTTTGTGAGGATCTTTTTGCTACCATCTGAGTATTCTCTGACATGAAATGCCTGCGGTTGTGGAAAGGGATAGAGGGTCATTGCAAGATCCCTTAGACGAGCCCCTGCATAGACAAATCCCACAATCCCAACTAGGAGTGAAGTAATAGCAGTCCAGAGACCCGCAAAGAAAAAGAACCACTTTCTGGTGGAAGGTCTTGCTTTGAGAAACGTCACATAGTCTATTCTGAGGGTTGGCTCGTGTAGATGATCCTGGCACATCCCCATGATGCGGATTCCTAGTGCCTTTCCTGCAATCATTCTTCCCCAAGGATAGAAAAATGCAACAACTGCTAAGACCGCAATGAAGCGAAGAATGAGATTCCAAACATCAAGAAGTGACCAAGCCAGAATATTGGTCCAATCCATGGGAGTTCCTAACAACCAAAAGTAGGCAAGGAGTGGACCTATCCCCATGAGCGTCATCAATAACATAGACGGTATTGTACCGAAAGTCCTTCCTCTATCAACTTCAAAGAGGATATCTCTAACCTCAGCTGCGATTTCAATCTCACTCGCATCAGGATGAGGTTCCTTCTTTATCTGGCGGACAAGTTTCCAGAAGTACTTCCGTTTTTCCAGTGGCACATTGGACGGATTTTCCTTCACTTCATCCCGTATTTTCTCTAGTTCTTGTAGTTTCTCACTCAATATACCGCACCGGGCTTTTGATTATGCGTTCCTTCTGATGAATTTTCTGGCCTCAAGGTTCTAATAGCTGACTTGACAACACCTGAAAGTCGTTTAAAATGAAGCAGCCCCTTTGGAAACCATCAAAGCAAACTATAGAGAATGCAAACATCACTCGGTTCATCAATTCCGTCAATGCACAAAATAACTTGAGAATCAGTACCTATGCTGAACTATACAAGTGGTCTGTAGATAATATCGAAGATTTCTGGGCGGCGATTTGGGAATTCGGCAACATTCAGGCATCTCAAGAATACTCAAAGGTTGTTGACGATCCAACCAAGATGCCTGGTGCAAAATGGTTTCCAGATGCAAGACTGAATTTTGCTGAGAATCTCCTGAAGTATAGAGATGGCTCTGAAGCGTTTGTCTTCAAAGGGGAAACTAGACCGGCTACTCGAATAGCCTATTCGGAACTGTACAATTCAGTAAATACCCTCTCGAAATCGTTGCGTGATTTTGGTATCCGTCCTGGTAATCGAATTGCTGCATATATGCCCAATATCCCAGATACCGCCATAGCTATGTTGGCAACGACCGCCGTAGGAGGGGTTTGGTCTTCATGTGGTACTGGACTGGGACCCAAAGCAGTACGAGACCGTTTCGAGCAGATAGAACCCAAGATTCTCTTCACTGTGGATAGTTACTCATACAAAGGAAAGGACTTTGATGTTCTGCCAAAAGCGGAAGAAGTTGCAAGTAGTATTCCATCTTTAGAAAAGACCATTGTGATTCCGTATATCAGGGAAGAGTTTGATATCAGCACACTTCCGAACGCGATATTGTACAAGGAATTTGTAACCCTACCCAGAGCTCCAGACATTCACTTTGAACAATTACTATTCGACCATCCATTGTATATCATGTTCTCATCAGGTACCACTGGAAAGCCAAAATGCATGGTTCAGAGTGCAGGAGGCATTCTGTTGCAACACCTCAAAGAACTCCTTCTTCATACGGACTTGAAACGTGAAGATAGAATATGGTATCAAACAGGACCCTCGTGGATGATGTACGGGTGGATGTTGAGTTCTCTAGCTGTAGGAGCAACAGTCATTCTTTACGACGGTAATCCAAACTATCCTGATTGGAGAGCATCGTGGAATCTTATTCAGGATGAGAAAGTTACCATTTTTGGCTGCAGCGCAACATACATCAATTTCCTGAAGAGTGAGGGCGTTGAACCGCGAGAGGAATTTGATCTCTCCTCACTACGAGAAATTTCCCAAACTGGCTCTGCACTTTCTGCAGAAGGATTCCAATATGTCTACGATGCTATCAAGGAAGACCTACACTTCAACTCGATTAGCGGTGGGACTGACATCAACGGGTGTTTTGCCGCTGGTTCTCCTATTCAACCAGTATTTGCTGGTGAACTCCAAGGCCCAGCACTAGGAATGAAAATCAAAGCCTATGATGAGAACGGAAATAGCGTTTTCGATCAAGAGGGTGAGCTCGTCTGCGAAACACCAGCTCCATCAATGCCATTATACTTCTGGAACGATTCTGAGGGTAACAGGTACAAGAACTCGTATTTCAACGTATATCCGAACATATGGCATCATGGAGATTACATTATTTTTCATAGTGAAACTGGAGGGGTGACTTTCCTTGGTCGATCGGACTTTACACTCAAACCCTCTGGAGTACGAATTGGCCCCTCTGAGATTTACAATGTAGTTGAGGAATTCTCAGAGGTTGCAGATAGTGTGGTTGTAGGACAAAAGTGGGAAGGTGACCAACGCATACTGCTCTTCGTGAAGTTGTCAGAAGGAATCCAGTTCGGAGATGAGTTGAACCAGCGAATAAGAAAAGCTCTCCGCGTGAAGGCGGGTCCAAGACATGTTCCTGCTCACATTTTTGAAATTCAAGACATTCCCTACACGTTTAGTATGAAAAAGGTGGAGAGCGCTATCTGGAATATTGCAAACAAGAGACCTGTGACCAATAGAGATGCAATACGCAATCCCGAATCTCTTGGTCAGTTTGAAGAGATTATTGCAGCTTTGATAGACTAATCATGTTTCCATTGCACGTTTTCCTGTTTCAAAGGCACGCTGCAGTATATCTGGGTGATTCTGAACCTCACCTCTCTTGTTGACACTGGGTACAACGATTGATTCGAAGCTGACTATTCCCAGATAGTCAAAGATATCCTCAAACATCCCTGTCAGATGCCTTGCGTAATGTACACTCCCGCCCCCAAGTGGGGCGACTACAATGGCCTTCTTTCCTCTGAAAATAGAGCGATTAATGCTGTACCATCGATCTAGGAAAGACTTGAACTGCGCAGTTGGACCCCACCAATATACTGGTGAACCTAACACCCAGATATTGCTATTTTCCATATCTTCGAGCAGATCATGAAAATCATCCTTTTGGACACACTTTCCGGTCTTCGAGCAGGCATCACAGGCTCGGCATGGTCTGATGTCAAGTTCGCCAAGAGTGACCTTCTTGGGTTCTGCTCCCATACTCTTAGCTCCATCCAGTACTCTCTCTACCAGAATATGCGTATTGCTTCCCTTACGAGGACTTCCTACTATGCCTAGTATCCTTTTTCCATCAGTATTCAATTTTGAGTTCCCTCTGCTATGATTGGAAGGGGCTTATTCCTCTTTGAACTGTAGCAACTGAAGAGTGTTACCTGCGGGGTCTCTTATCACCATAAAGAGGCCTGCAACGAATTCCTCAGGATGTTCTTGCAGGAACTCTACTCCCTGTGTTCTAAGTTTCTCCGATGTTTCTTTGATATCGTCTGTTGCGATACATAGAACAACTTGCGAATCTTCGGGATATTTTGCGGGACTCGGATTATCTGTCTTCTCAAGTATTACTGTCGGTCCGTTATTCTTGAGCTGAACGATACAATCATTGTTGTATCTCTTCACCTCTTCGAAACCAAGCTTTTCACAGTAAAAATCAACTGCTTTATTGATGTCATCCACATAGATTCCAATCACGCTGAATGAAGTCACATCTGTCACCTCTTAATCAGAGGTAGATACTTTAGTTATTCAATAAGGTTTACCTTTTCAGCACGAGGTTTCGAATACAACAACCTTTTCATGGACAAGTTTTCTACTCCAAGTCGTGATTGCATGGCATACGATGAGGATATCATTGAAACACCGACATCAACTCCTAATCCTATAACTGCGGATGGCTGCTTAGCACTCACTGTCATAGTCACATTGCTGATGATTGTAGTTGGCTTGCCTTCAATAGGAAATTATCTATCTGAGGGTCCACTACCAGGGATACTTACCCTAGGAATGACCGCTCTTGTTCTATCAATCCTTTATCTTGCAACAGTGATTAGAAATATGGCAGAGTCGAAGTGAGCAATGCTTTCTTATGGTGTCATCGGACCCCTCTAAGCTATGATTCGCATTGCAGGAGTCCAAATTGCTCCAGTATTTCTTGATGCCAAGGCCACATGGGAAAAACTGAGGGACTATATTCGAGAAGCCGTTTCTGAAGGTGCTAAGCTCGTGACATGGGGCGAAACTCTGCTACCAGGTTACCCTGCTTGGCTCTCTCTATCTGGTGGTGCCAAGTTCAATGATGATGATCAAAAGACTGCATATGCAACATACTGGAGAGAAGCATTGGATCTGAATAAGAGTATCATAATTTCCGAAATGAAGTCTCTTGCAGCAGAACAGAACGTAATGCTCATGGGAGGAATTGCAGAGAGGGGTGGGAGCTCTATCTATTGCACACTTCTCACAATTGGTCAAGATGGAACAATCAAAGGTCGCCATCGAAAGGTCAAGCCTACATACGAAGAACGACTTGTGTGGGCTGACGGGGATGGACTAGGTCTCAGAACATACCCTCTGAAAGATATCAAAGTAGGAGGATTGAATTGCTGGGAGAATTGGCTCCCCCTTGCAAGAGCTTCACTTCACATGCAGGGGGAAATAATTCATGTTGCTGTATGGCCTGGAAGCGAACGTAACACGAAGGACATCACGAGATTCATTGCTTTGGAGGGTCGTTCGTGGGTGGTTTCAGTATCGGGGCTCTTGCGTCCAACAGATTTCTCTCACTTGAAAGAAGAAGAATTTCCGATGAAGAAGATTATGGAATCTCACAATGGGACCTTGATGAATGGAGGATCTGTTATTGTCAATCCTAAAGGTGAAGCCGTGGCAGGTCCCTTGATTGATGAAGAAGGCATAATCTATGCGGATATTGACCCAAGTCTTGCTATTGAAGAACGCCAGAACTTGGACATAAGTGGTCATTATTCTCGATCTGATATTTTCAACAACCCACTACGGGAAGAGTAGAAGTTAATCAATAGTACTTCCTTTCTTAATCCGAATTTTCTATAAGGATTCATCGTCCAGTATTATCGGGAGATTCGTAGATTATGGATGCACCGAATACTGAACAAAAATCAGCTTCCACAATTTCACCACAGCGAGCCGCAATAATTGCATTGCTAATTGCATTGTTTGGTCCCTTGGCTATGCAATACTACAATTACGGTGGTTCTATGTCCAACGATTTTACAATTGTTGCTATGGCATGGATATACTACTCAAACTCCTGGATGGGGCCGTTTAGTGGCTTGATGATAGACCCGTTCATGCTCATCTCATCATTACCTTTTACTTTCCTGAGGTTTGCATTTGCCTATATGCTGTACCGTCTTTATTGTGGTAAAACCACACACAAGAGAGTATTACTAACAGGTATCTTAATGGAGCTATTCCTACCTGTATTCTATCTCATAATGTATCTGCCAATGCTTCTCATGGGTCCTGGATGGTATGGTCCCCCATTACTAATTCCAATTCCTATACTTCTACTGTATGGGATGGCGATAGTGAAGGTGTATCCTCCCCCTCAGGAAAAACTCTGGATTGAAACTGAAAAGACCGAATACTGGTGGGAAGAATCTAAGGAAACAGAGGAACCTATGAAAAGCTCTGATACATCTCCTTCAACCGAAGATACTGCATCTCAAACTGGAGATGATGTCACAACACAAACTAAAGATGATTGGTTGAGTGAAAACTAAGGGACAGCGTATTGCTTACGCCAAAAGAAGAGCTTATCTCTACTTGAACCTCCATTTCATAAGATGAGGTGGCAGGTATGACCAGAGTACTATATCCAGTTGTGGCATTAATCTGTATTCTACTAACATCCACATTTTCTAGTGGACTTTCTTTGACAGTCACAAATGTCAGTGATATCCCAAGTGCGAATAAAGTAACTCTGGCAGACAATTATGACGATTTCTCTCAGGGAGATTTTACTGACGTAAATTTCTCCCGGGTAACACTATCACTGAGTTTAGATGAAGAAACTGCAACTGTAAATGGGTCTATGCACATTGATTTCTATAACGGGGACCCAATACCTTTCAATAGCATTCCATTTCATCTATACACCTCTGGCATGATGTATGAAACTCGAAAAGGCAGCATTACAATCAATAGCATTGAGTCAGCTGGCTCTTCCCCAGAGGTCACGGATCATAACGTTCTTTCTGACCAAAACCTTCTCTGGGTAAACATAGCATCACCAGTGCAACCAGGCGAATTCGTTTCTTTTGAGATCAACTTCACAACTGTCATGCCAGATGGTGAAGATAGATCAGGATTTTATGGGAATGATGCTGCTCAGACGCGAATCTACACTTTCTCCAGTTCATACCCGATTCCTTGTGTCTATGACCAATATGATGGCTGGAATACTGATCCCTATTCCGATGTAGGAGACCCTTTCTATTTTGACATGGCATTCTACGATCTCTTTGTGGAAGTACCCAATGGTATGGTAGTTGCGGCAACTGGCGAAGTGGATGCACAAACAACAGCTGATGGGCGAACAAGATATTACTACGAAATCCCATCTCCTGTAAGAGAAGTTACATTTTCGGCTTCACGGTACTATATTGTTGAATCAACACTACATAATGGGGTCAACGTGTCAACCTTCTTTCTTCCCGCTTCTGCATCTCTCTGGGAGGATGATTCACTTGACCAGGCTGTTCAGTCATTAGATCTTTTCAATACAACTCTGGGAATATATCCATATTCGACATTGAATGTTGTTGAACAACACGCTTACTATGGAGGAATGGAATATCCCTGCCAAGTTTATGTTACCCGAGTAATCTCTGCAACAATACAAGAGGGCACACGAGTTTTCTGGTATCTGGAACTTGTTATCGTTCATGAAATTGCTCATCAGTGGTGGTCACAACTCGTTGGCGACGATTGTGTTGATTGGGGATTTCTTGATGAAGGCTTAACTTGTTGGGCGCATTCTTACTATGGAGAATACTACTATGATGACTGGGAGTATTTCCAATATTATCGCTATCTCGATTCTGTTAGATTCTTCTTTGCTCAATATGGTTCTGGTGTTATTATCAATGAATCTAATGCTGTTCGACCAGACCTCACGGGACATGTCGATTACATTCAAACTCCGTTGATACTAGAGAAGCTACGAAAGACCATTGGTCATGATATGTTCATCTCCGGTCTTCAGCTATTCTTTAGAGAACTCTATTTTGGAATCGCAACTCTGAATAATCTCCAGACTGCTTTCGAAGATGTCTATGGTGGTAATCTTGATTGGTTCTTCTTCCCCTGGTTTGATAATCCATATCTTCCTCTATATGAGATTGAAAACGCACAATATGAGGTAACAACAACCACTTTGACATTCAACATTATTGACCTCAATGAACATCTGAATCCAAATGAGTATTCACAACAGATTCCAGTCACTGTATACGACAGTCAAGATAACATACTTGTAGATCAGGAAGTTTGGGTAAATGGGACAACAACAATAAGCTGGCAACTCACAGCAAGCCCGGACCTAATCGTCTTGGACTATAGTGACTATATTATTGTGCAACTTTCCAGCGAGTCGCAAGATTCTTACGAATACGGTGGATTGGGAATTTCCGTTTTGTATCCAATTGACCCTATAATGCTGACAATTAGTGTTTCAGTTGTTGTTGCAATTCCCTTGATAGTCTACTACCTTAAGAAGAAAAGATGAATTTTGGGATGATATAACCAAGATGTTCTGTCTAAATGGATGGTTCACCCAAGCCCTCTAATGACCTCTTGATTAACATCCCAACAACACGTTTCTCAAGAAAACCATTGGCGATTGAATCTACAAAATCCAGTCGGTCAAAATAGAGTCTGAGCGTTTTGATTTTGTAGTCATCATAAACAAGAACCTCTGCTTGCTTCGAACGTACTACTCTGCCATCACTGAGGGTTCCTACCACAACAAACTCTTCGAAAAACACATTTCCTTCAACCATTATGATAACTGGCTCAAATTGAATGGCGATTAGATGTGTGAATAGCCATTCAAGCCATTGTTTTGCCCCGTCAAGACCCCTTAATGTGACACCAAGGATCTCTATTTCACATTCCTCTGAGAAAAAGGGAAGAATTTCATCAATGTCCATACTCGTCAGTGCATGGTCGAAATCCATTGCTACCTGTATGATTTGTTCAGCATTCTGAATGTTGCTCATAATAAATCCCTTCTCGATATGTTAGACAAATGTGAAATTCATGAGAGATATCTAACCCATAACGAACAAATATGATGTGTCAGTTTCCATCTATAAATTTTGGTGCTAGTCAATACGCAGAATATGACTGCAAAATATCCGAATTTTGTAGCGCTGTTAGCCTTTGCTACCGAACTTAAACAGAGCCGCCAATCCGATTATCAAATTCACTCCCATTGTCACAACAAGGAAGATTAATGCTGATTCAATGTCGGGGTCAAGGTTTGTTGGGATACTCAGAAACAGGAGTGCAGGTAGATCCAATGGATTTTTGGATATGTGGAATAGATTCGACTGGGAGAAAGTTGTTTCCATACCCTCGAAACACAACATTGTTCTTTCAGTCGTTGTAGATTCAGAATATTTGTATGCTGGAGGTATCGATGATTTTGTGAGTGTGTTCAAACTCAGTGATTTCAGTCATGTTATCAACTTGGAAGGACACAATGCTGACGTTTTTTCTTTTGCAATTGATGATGACTATGTTTACTCTGGGTCCGGTGAGGTTTGGTGGGGCGGTCCAGGATCTCCTCGACCACCAAGTTTCGAGAGTTCTGTTCGTGTGTGGAAGAAGAAAACTTGGGAAAGTGTAAAAACGCTTGATGGTCATACTGATAATGTAAATGCAATAGCAGTTGACGAAACAAGAGTCTATTCTTCCTCAGATGATGGGACTGTGAGGGTCTATGATAAAACTGATTGGACACAATGGGTTTTGGACCTTCAGAGTGGGCCTCTCAAGACACTGGTTATAGATGACGAGCACATCTATGTAGCTGGTAATGATTGTCTAATCCGGAAGGTTCCAAAGAGCCTCTTCCAAACCTGACAGTGATATGAGATACTTGACCTACACACAGAGTTATCAGACTAACTAAACTTGCACTGCAAATTCAAAATTAGAGGATTGGACATGAATAAGGGTGTGCAGAAAATATACGCCGAGGCAGCTTACACCTATGAGATGATAAACCATCTACTAACCTTCTGGCTTGACATTCTCTGGCGAAGGAAGACATCACAGATTGCATTGCGAATAGGAGGTATAAAGTGGTTGGATGTTTGCAGTGGGACCGGAGAAATGGCCACCAATCTTCGAGAGGTTTCAAATTCCAAGACAGTTGTTACATCAGCTGATTTCTCACTTCCAATGCTCCGAATCGGCAAATCCAAGCCTACATCAGATGGTATCCATTTCACCTTGGCTGATGCAGGAGCTCTTCCTTTTGCCGACGACTCTTTTGATCTTATCACCATCTCCTATGCGACACGCAATTTGAATCCCAACAGAGCAAAGATGATTGAATATCTAAAGGAATTTCATAGAATTCTAAGACCTGGTGGAACATTCATCAATCTTGAAACAAGTCAACCTGACTCGCTCATGATAAGGAATCTCTACCACCTCTATGTGAGGATGGCTGTGCGGCGAATTGGCCAGTTCATTTCTGGTTCTAAAACAGGTTACAACTACCTTTCATACACAGTCCCTCGATTCTATAATCCATTTGAATTCGCCAACGTGTTGAAGGAAGCTGGCTTTTCGGATGTACGTTTGAAGAGAATGCTATTTGGTGCTTTTGCAATTCACCAAGCAAAAGCCTAGCATTCAATCACTATATCTCACAAGTGGGACAACCACCTGCGTAAAGCACCTGCATATCCAAACAACCATCTCGAAATACGGTTATGCCTTTCAAACCGTTGATTGTTTTCTAGACAAACCTAGACAAAGGAGTCCAGTGTTGTCTGCCCAGCAACGGCACTGGGTTTCATCTTTTGAACATCAATGATGTTTCGCGCGGCATTGACATCCGCATGGAAGGAGCACTCACAACTCTCGCAATAGAAGTACTCTCCTCCTCTCTGTTCCTCGGTGGAGCCCTCCGCTCCGACCCTGACCCCTCGTTCTCCACAGGCATGACAGGTCTGAGATGTCCATGCAGGACTCACCGTCCACACTCCTCCTCTCCTGTGTCCGAGGGACTGGCGCATGTATATCACTGTATCCAGGACCTTTGACCAGACATTGGAGCTCAGCCGCCATGAGAGGTCACCATGGCCCGCTGGAGGAGTGTAGTCCTTGAGGTTCTCGAAGTACAGGGTCTTGACCTTGTGCTCCTCGCAGAACCAGACTGTCTGTGATGCTACCTGTCGGGCTATCTCCCTGTCAAGTCTTCTGATCTTCCTCCAGATAGCCTTCAGGTGGCGTTCTTTCTTGAGGAGATGTGCGGGATGATGTTTTTCTGAGCGCTTCCGCTCCCAGTTGTTCGTCATCCTCCGAACTCTGGAGGTCAACCATCTTGTCTGGTCCCTGAGAGAGTCACGTTTAGAGACCAACTCATCAAAGGACACAAACTCATCAATGTATTCCCCCTCACCGTTCTTAACGGATAGGACGATAGGCACTCGGACTCCGCGGTCAGCTCCTGCTCTCCTATGATAGGTCCGCTGTCCCAGTACACTATCCACCATCTCGTGTGTCGGTGGGAGGAAGGGAATCTGTAGTTCCAGCCTGTTCTCTCTCAGGAGGATACGTGGTGGTCCACACTTCCGAGCCTTTCGAAGTGAAGTTATCTTCTCATGTAGTTCTTGTATCTTATCCATATCTTTCTCTTTTCGCGATTTCATCCATGAATATTGATAGGTCGCGTGCTGGATCTCAATGGCGTTCAAGAGTTGTTGGTGCATGTCCTCGAACTTCATCACCCTGAACCTGAACTTTTTGGCACGGTGGAACTTTCCATTGTTTTCAGCTTCCTCAGCCTTGGCCTTGTCCTTAATAACAGCTCTAGGTAACCAATCCAAGAGACGGAAGGAAAGGGTCTTTGTCCTGAACGGACTCTCATCCCTATCAATTCCCTCAAGGGGTTCAGGCAATTTCAGGAAGAACAGGACCTCGTTCTCATTTTCCTTGTCGAGAGAGTACCAGTAGCCCTGTCCGGGACTGTTTTCGGTACTTGCTGAGAAGTCTGCTGCGAAGGACTGCATTTTTGGCACTGAGAAGGGATAGCCATTGGTGAGAAACTCCTGAAGTAGACCAATCGCAGAATTAAGAACTTCAGCAGACTCTCTCTTTTTCTTGAGATAGCGACTCACTCGCTTTCTCTGCGAACCACGGAACCCAAGGGATTCTCCTCGCTCAGTAAGGACATGCTCGTCTATCCTCTTCCTCAATTGTTTCAAGACTGAAACAGTATAGTAGTACCGTTCATTGTAAGTTGCACAATCTTGGACACCAGAGTGAAGTGCTCCCAGAA
>JARGGA010000058.1 GCA_029210805.1 Candidatus Thorarchaeota archaeon | reverse complement strand
GGCATACTCGTTCATAGACCTGCCATCTGAGCAATCTGGTATAATTGACCATTCGTTATCAATAGGCTACCGGGAGATGACACACTCCCTTTGGATGGAGCGCGATTTAAATGGAAATTTTGTAAGCGACCCTAATCTCAGATTCGAGAAGATTGAGAGAGAGGAAGCTGACAATTACCTATCGCGATTGAAGGAGTTCATGAGCGGTTCTCCTGATGAAATGTTGGAAATCATCTTTGGGAATCTCACAAAATTACCAAGCCAGTTCATAGACCATTGGTTCACAACAGAGCACCTCTACTATGTCTATGATAAGAGTAACCTAGTCGGAATTCTTGACTTAAGCACGCAATACTTGAATCTCGCGAACATTGGTGTATCTCAAAATCATCGGAGGAAAGGGTACGGTCGAAGAATCATGAACTTCGGTTTGAAGACCTTGAAGGAACAAGGAAAGGAGCATAGTGCTTTGAGAGTTGATTCAGTGAATACTGCTGCAGTTCAACTCTATGAATCACTTGGGTTCGCAAAAGGAAAGGAACGTGTCGCGCTAATTTGGAGAAAATAGCGATATGCGAATCTATCATTGAAGGCAAAATCAATATAGCTGGTTTCTTTACTGTGTCCTGTGGTTAATATGAACCGGGCGGAGTATTCAGAATCAGTTAGACGATTTTTCCTTCTTTCAATGATAGGGTGTATCCAGTTTATGCTACTCTCCGTCATTGCAATGATGTTCTATACTGGTGGGTCATCAGTAGACCACCAAAGTGCAGGATACTCCATCCTCTACAATCTATTGAGTGATCTTGGACGAACTATTGCATACTCAGGTGAATCAAACGTTGTTTCCTCACTAATCTATAATATCTCATTACTTTCGATGGGATGCTTTCTAGTTCCATTCTTCATCGCCATGCCCAAGTTCTTGGGATTGGATACAGATGCAAAGTGGTTCAGTGTTCCTGGGTCCCTCATTGGAATCCTTATGGCAATAACCTTCATTGGTGCCGCTCTTACCCCTGCTGATATTCTCATGGATATCCACTTCCTCCTGGGTCAGATTGCATTCATTACAGGCCTTCCTCTTGCAATATCATATGCAATGGCCGTTTTCGCAAGTGAGAACTTCCCTAGACTCTATGCATACTTATTCGCACTCTTCGGAATCATTCAATTCATCTTTCTTATGGTGATGTTCATATATCTCGGAGAAGGCGGCGGAGAAATCTCGATGATTTTTGCGATTGGCCAGAAAATTGCAGTCTATGGGCTTATTGGTTGCATCATGGTTCAATCATATGGTGCGTTTAATCAGCAATGAGAATCGCACTAAGATAGCCATTCATCATCCCTTTCCCTATTCTCCTTGCGGTAGATTATCTTCTTGTGGTCGTTTATCCAGTACCAAGTACATACACAACAAATGAGAAATATGATTCCGAAAATAATTGCGAATCCAAGTGCGTACTCTGTCGGATCAAAAGCCATGCAATATTTCCCCGCCTATGGGGAACAGATTACCAAACAACACCGCTATCTCGCTTCTTCTTTCGGTCTCTAATACATATCCAGATTAGTCCACAGCAAACAAAAGCTGTTCCTCCCATTACTATTGCAGCTGCAATTAAGAATGCAAACGGATCAAATGCCACGTAATGGGTCACTCCTTTGAAACAATCTTCGAAATCCTATGAAGTATTCTTGGAAATCCTTGGATATTTGTTTTGTCCATGGATTTCAATTCTAGATGATAATATTAGCACCTTTGAATTCTAATAGGATGATCCAGTGCATTTTCACGGAGATTGGAGAAAGTGTGTGAGTGGTGCTATAAACACGGAGCGGGCAAGAAATGGTATTTGAATTCCAAGAACTATCTTCAAGAAACCGCAGATGCAGTTGGTGCTGAGGAGTACATCTTTGAGTTATGGAAGCAGTTCGAGAAGGTCTACCTTCAGAAGATATATGGTATCTCGGCAAGAGGACCTGGTTACAAGTTCGATATACCGATTGTTGGTAAACTGATGCATCGGTATATCAACAGCTGGTTCGGAAAAGAGAAACCACTGAAAGGTAGAAATCCACGAAGAGCGGAAGGACACCCTGGACAGGTAGTGACACTTGATGATGCGAAGAAAATCCTCGAACTGGCTGATCCAATGATTCGAGTGAATTGTGCATGCCGCCATATGACAAGAGGAATCAAAGATCCGTGCTGTATTGCATTTGGTGCCCTCGCAGAATCAGTTCCCAAACTCGCTCGTTATGTCCCCTATAGAGGCGTAGATCCAATGCATGTAGATGAAGCCCAAGATTTCGTAGAACAAATGCAATTGGGAGGAAGAGTGAATACTGTGTGGATGGGTCCTAGTCCGTACATAGCTGCATTATGCAGTTGTGAACTCCCAGAATGTGTAGCAACCAAGATACGCACGACCTATGATCTCAATGCACTTCTCAAAGGAGAGTATGTTGCCAGGGTGGATTTTGCAAAGTGTGACGGTTGCCAGTCGTGTGCATCACGATGTCAGTTTGGAGCCCTTACATTCTCAGATTCTATGAACAGACCATTCATTGATCAGTGGAAATGCTATGGATGTGGTCTCTGCCAGGTGAGTTGTCCCCAAGAAGCAATCTCTATGGAAGATCGAAACGAACTGGACCTATTGAAGGAGGTCTGGTAAAATGAAGACAGATATCATAGTTGACTACGCGAAATGTGGGGACCCCAGAGAATGCACGAAATGTATGAAGGCGTGCCCTCCAGCGCTATTTATGATGTACTCACCAGACTACGTTTCCAATGACCCCACAGAATGGAGAGTAGATGTGGCCTTCACCGACCAATGTACACGATGTGGGGATTGCGTTAACGTCTGCCCGAATCAGGCAATTACTTTGAAGTAGGCATTGAATCCTATCAGGGAAATTGGAGCTGGACTTATGAGCTTTCAAGTCTTTAATAGACCTTGAGAAGTTTTAGTGGATGCGAAAACCGAGTCTGGCAGAGGCGGGGGATAATGACGAAGAAGCATGAGATTAGGGGCTCCAAAGAAGCAAAGAGGCTTTACGATTCCATTGAACGAGACCCCAACCACAGGGTATTCGGCACTCCGAATCTTCCTCGTTCAAAAGTAAAGGCAATTGGTGCACTTATAATCGCGGTAGCCTTTACGATAACTTTCCCAGTTACTCTATACTTTCTCATTATAAACCCCCACCTACTCGGACCGCTCTTTCCCATCATAGTGATTGTGACAGTCATTCTTGTATTGTGTCCTATACTGGGTATCCATGCGGGCTATAATTATGATAGAATCATCCTGAACGATGTTGGAGTTGGCGAGGAAATTGAATATGTTTCATTGAATGGAAGGCCTGCTGGTCTCTTTGAATATTATGCAATTGCATGGAAAGATGTTGAAGCCATTGAGGTCAAACAAAAGGGGGACAAGGTTGCTCACATCAAAATCAGGGGTATAGGCAGAACAGTTACAACAAACATGGGAAGATGGAATAATAATCTCACTCTGGAAATAGTGCAAGAGTATCTTCCCAAATTCCTAACTTGGCCGACGAGACTACGAGTGGGTGAAAAACATGCAGTTGTGTATTATAAACCGGAAAGAAAGGATGCAAGGAAAATGTACGAGATTCAACCAGAAGAGTATGAATCTGAGGAAGAGATTATTGAAGCGATTGGAATGCAAGATTTCGAAACATATTACAAAACAGCTGAGCGTCCTAATTCTCTCACCCCTGAGGCGCTCTTTGAAAAAATCGATAATGAACCAATGGCGGAAAGACTCATTGATAAACCCCGACTCCGTTGGATGGCGCAGCATCAAGGCCTATCCTGTATCATATTCATTATCATCTTTACAGGCATATTGTATTTCGCATTTTCAGGATTCCTTGGACGCGAAATCAGCAGTATGCTTGGTTTCATGTTAATGGGGCTTGGTACTCTTTATTTCACACTCTTCATGTTGTCTATTTGCTGGGGTGGCAAAAAACTTATTCTGAATGAAATAGGAATTGGCAAGTATTCGGCAATCATTACGCAAGCAATAGAATGGGAGCATGTTGACTTTATTGATATTACGTTTGATGAAGGTATGATCGTCGGTATCCAGTTTTTCGGAAATCAGAGGACTTTATTCTTCAATCAGAAAAAGTCTGCTATTCTCTTTACTCTTGATATGCTTCAAGAACACATACCAGATTTTCAAGAGTGGATGAAATCAAACAAGGAGGAGTGGGGCGAGGAAACGACCAGATACACTCGACCGGAGCTTTAGTTGCTCATTGTTTTGTTACTGTTTTTAGCAACACTGAATAGTCACATTATCATCGTCAAACCTGATTCATAAATGACGAATTGCTTTGTGACTGGTGGAACTGGTTTTGTTGGGAGCCACATTGTGCGACAACTCGCAGAGAAAGGACACAATGTGAAAGTGATGGCAAGGGAAACTTCCAAGCTGGATCTTATTGATGGACTCACCTACACCAAATGTATTGGCGATGTAACTGATGCTGCTTCTTTAGATGCAAACATCACCGAAGATATCGAGTGGCTGTTCCACAATGCCGCTATCATGGCAGAGTGGGGTAGCAAAGAGAAATTCTTTCCTGTCAATGTGGATGGCACACAAAACATTCTGGAAGTAGTACGGAAGAAAGATATTCCTCAATTGATGTACACATCCTCCACAGCAGTTTATGGATTTCCCCACAAACTTGAGCCAATGCTGGAGGACGATGAGTGGGCTCCGATGAACTACTATCAAAAATCCAAGGCTGCAGCTGAAACCTTAATCACAGAGTACGCAAAGGCATATGGCATCAAAGCCGTCAGAATACGACCCCCTACAGTTCTTGGAAGAGGTGACATGTTTACTGGCCCTCAAATTATTGAACGACTCAAGAATGAGGAGATGGTCACATTCGGGGGTGGGAAGAACCATCAGAGTTTCGTGCATGGTAGCGATGTAGCAGAGTGTCTGATTCTTGCTGCTGAGAATTTTGAGAAAGCAGCGGGAAATGCATACAATGTTGTTTCGTTTTCAAGTAGATTCATTGATTTCCTCGAAGCATTAGCTGATGAGGTCGGAGTAGAACGGAAATTCCAGAACTATCCCTACAAAGTGACATTAGGGCTTGGAAAAATGACCGCTGGAATATGTGGTGCACTTGGAAGAGAAAAGGCTCCTCTCCTTACAGATTTTGTAGTCAAGTTGTTCGGTAGCAACTATGTTGTTAGTGGAGATAAGGTCAGAAATGAGCTGGACTTTGAGCCTAAATGGAATCTGGCATCCACAGTGAAAGATATGGTCGATTGGGGAGGAGAGGTTAAGCCTCGCTAGTTATTCGAGGAGGTCATCCATCTCATGAAATATCTTAGCCATGATTGTCCAGAAGCCGAAAGATTTCTCAAATCAATATCGAATCACGTTGATAGATTAACTAGAGAAGAGATACCATTCTACATCATAGTAGATGAAGCTTGGATTCGAGCATTAGTAACAATTCATATCGAGCCCACCTTCTTCTTCGCACCATCAGGGAGCACTCTGGGAAAGATCATGTTGCTTAATCCAGACCTAGCATATCTGGATGATATTCTGGATTGTGCAGCTCTTCTCCTTCAAAAAGAAGGACTCTTCTATTTGGTGTATCCCAGTGTTCCAGTGCCAGATGAGTTCAGAGAAGTCCTAAATAAATTCGATTACACTATTATGGATCACTCGTATTCGATGTCAGTAGAAATCGAGATTCCTCCAAAATTCCCAGAAGGTCTCATCTTTAAACCCATGAACCCAGCTGATACGTACGATATTCTCAGGACACATACAGAGTTCTACAAAGGAACTGGCGATTTGGCAAATCCCATACTGACAGAAAGCTTGTTTACGCTCTCTGAAAATGAACTGAATTCAATGTTCAATGAAGACACAACTTTCCTAGCAACAGAAAATGGCACTATTGTGGGTATTGTTGTTATTTCAGTAGATCAAGGTCTACTGACTTCAATTGCTGTTTCACCTGAGCGCCGAGGAAAGGGTATTGCACGAAAAATACTGGCATTTGCTGTAATCAGATTGAAAGAGTTGGGATGGGGCAAGATCTATCTTCGCGTCCATGCAGAGAACCTACCAGCGATAAAACTCTACAAATCGTTTGGATTTATCGTTAAATCCGAAACCATCTCCTACGTTTACTACCCAACATGCCGACTTGTTGAGTGATTACGTTTGTAGCAGGTGTTTTAATGGTATTTTTTCACTGTGCATGCAATGAAAGCACTGGTGGTATACTTCACGATGGGCGGGCGGACAAAGAGAATGGCTGAAGCGATAGCCAGTAAGCTCTCCAACTATGAAGTAGTATTCTTTCCCTTCGAAACGAAAGGCAATTTCACAGGTCGCATCAAAGAGCTAGATAAATTCGAGAACGGAGATTATTCATCCATTGAACAGGATTTTTCTATTCTCGATGCTGAACCATACGATTTGATACTCATTGGAATGCCCGCATACGGATCCCAACCACCAAAGACATTTTCTACAGCAACAGAGAGAATGAACAATCTCAGTGGAAAAAGAGTAGCACTATTTGGCACCTCCAGATTTCGTCGAGGTAGTCATGTTCAATTCATGAAAGAACATATTGAAGCCAATGGTGGTGAAGTAATAGAACAGAAGAACTTCAGAGGACTATTGATGTTGGGTACTAAGAAGGCTCTAGAATTTGGAACGCTGATTAACAGCTTGTAGAAACTCATTTCACGTTATTCTGTCAATTATCTCAACAAGGTCAACGACTTCAGATTCTTTTGATGAAGCGTCTCTTAGATTGGTAATGCAGAATGGACATGCAGTAACGATATTCTTAGTGCCTATCGCTTTTGCCTGAGCAACTCTCTTCTCAGATGTTAGAATGCTCCAGTCTGAGAATGCAGCTCGAGCACCACCACCTGCGCCACAGCACCATGCATTTTCACGATTCTGTTCCATTTCCAAGTACTTGACTCCAGCAATCTCCATTACCTTCCTTGGTGCATCATAGACGTTCATGTGGCGGCCGAGATGACAGGGATCATGCCAAGCGTATTCCGTTTCGCTACTAGTCTTAATTGACAATTTTCTCGTAGCAAGCAACTCCTCAAGTAGTTGGGCGGTATGAAGAATCTCAAACTGATAGTCAAGCCCCATCTTTGAATAATCTCGTTTCATCGTTCTGTAGCAACCAGAACAGGATGTTACTACTCTCTTTGCACCCGTAGCTTGAATTTCCTTGATATTGTGATTTGCTAATTCTGGAGCTAAATCCGTTTGTCCGGTTCGAAGAAGAGGTGAACTGCAGCAATATTCGTCCACGATGGTGAAAGAGATACCTGCCTTCTTGAGTATTGATAATGTGGCGTCTCGTATCTGTGTTTGACGATAGTGTGCTGTACATCCGATGAAGTAAACATATTCCGCCTTCTCAGGAAGGTAATGCTCTTCTCTTAGCTTTCTAGCATGATGAACCTCTCCGTACGGATTTTGTTCTTTGACAATGTTGTCATGGAATTGCTGATGCTTGGGAAGTGCACCCAGGGATTCTATTGCGAATGCTCTAATCTCCTCAATAATATCCACGATGTGTTCTGAATGAGGTGCCAAACATTGGCTCTCACATGATCCACATGTCGTGCATGCAAAAAGTGGTTCAAGCAAATCTTCATGCCATTCCATATCTCCTTTAGTAATTCCCTGAGCGATTCGTATTCTTCCTGAAGCAAAGTATGTTTCGAATTTGAAATGCTCTCCCGAGGGACAGGAGGGCTCATATTCCTTGAAGACATATTTGCAATTACCACATCGAATGCAGCGATGGAGCCATTCATCTATTACTGTCAGAGACCCCACCTACCTGGATTAAATATTCCATTTGGATCAAGCGTTTTCTTTACTTTCTTCATCAATTCGAGAAAGCCCGGATCCACGCGTTCGATGAGTTTGTTTGTAGCCCATACAGGAGTCTTGTATGGTAATGCCCCCAAATCCAAGGCAAAATCAAGAAGTTCTTCATTGCATTGGCGAACTCGTGTCAATGTATCCTCATCTTTTGGGAACCTGATGATGAACTTGAATTCGCCAAAATGCATTCGATTCATTGGCTTGAGAAATGATTGGAGCTCGAACCCATACTTCTCAACTATTTTCCTTCCGCCTTGAAGAGCAATCCCCCAGTTCTTGGGATTGATGTAGGTTCCAACCCATGATAATCCATCAAACTCTGTAAGAATCGAAAATGCATTTGAAGGAAAATCTAACCAGGAATCAGCTTCATCTCCCAAGAGTTTCTTGACAGCTTTCCACGATACTAGAATCTGTCTAGGATCATCCTTCTTGGCATTCTCAACGATTTGTTCAATGACATTGTAATTTGCATTAACCTCTTCCAACGAGTTTCCGGAAATTGATATCAGTGTGCCATAATCTGGTTCTCCCTCAAAAACCTCAACAGGATATGGAATGCCCATTAACATCTTAACAAGCGACATAGAATGGCAGTCTACGTCATCAACAACGCGAGATCTGGCTATCTGAATCAGGAGGTCTGTTGTTGCTGCCTCCTCAAACGTAAAGAGTGCGGCATGTTTGGAATAAGGCATTCTTGGAAAAATCTGGAGCGCAATCTTTGTTACTATTCCTGTCATCCCTTGCCATCCACTGAAGAGACCAACAAGATCTGGAAGGGGATATCTTCCGAACCAATTTCCTTCGCCCAGTATTCCACTCCCCGCTTTAACCAGCTCACCTGTTGGCAGAACTGCTTCAAGACCATTTACAAAATCCGCCATCGATCCCCTCGCTGTTGAAAAATCACAAAGACCCTGTAGGAGTGCGTTTGCCATGACCGACGTATAGGGCGGCGCTAATGGATAGGTGTAGACTAGTTCTGGATAATGCTCATCGAGATATTTGCGCACATGGCCAAAGGTCACGCCCGGTTCAATTACCATATACATTGCAACTGGGTCCACCTCGATTATCCGGTCCATCCGTTTCAAATCAACAATGACCGCTCCATCTACCTGTGGTATGGTCAATCCGCCAACGTTCTGACCAGTAACAAAGGGGATGAGTGGAGTGAGGGTTTCATTGGCTGCCTCGATAATTTCCTGAATCTCTTTAACTGTTGATGGCATCACAACCATGGCTGGTTGCTTTGGAGGGTTTTCAGTCATATCCATGGAGTATACGTAACGTTCGGCAAGACCATCTTTTACAAAATCTGGGCCGACTATTTTTGCAAGTCGAGTTTTCATATCCATTCTATCACTCCCCGATGATGGTCTGCATTAGTCTGTAGAACCTGAATGTTGCAATTGGATGCCTGAATAGACCCCGTACACGAATCTTACGCTCCAACATTGCTCGGACCATTGAGGTGTTCCCCTCGACTAAATCTATGATGACTGCGAAATTCATCTCTACATTGAGTGTCGCGTCTGCATCAATTTTACGGATAACTGTGACACCTTCATCAAAAACCATGGACACAGGATAGTAATCTGAAGATAGAGTTACAATCATTTTCCATCCCTCTACCTTACTTACCATAGATGGTTTAGCAAGTGCCTTTGCTACCAGCTTAGCAAGTATGTTGCCGACAAAATCGGTTGGTTCCTTTATCATTGCTATCGACACTCAGCTTCTGATAACCTCGAATGAACTTCTCAAACCCTCTCTTGAACTTGTCCCCATGAAGGGCCAGCAATAAATGTAAATCACCGGAAGTGATAACTGTTCGGTTCAACCATTTAATTTGAATCGAATGGAAGACCAGATTGAGCTCATGGTAACTTATCTTGTTCATTTGCAGTTCTACTCAGAAGATACTGGAGAACTCTTCAGTCGAGATAAGCAATCCAAATTATTCATCCACGGAATAGCTCCTATTGTGGATGCATTCCGGTGTGAACTACTAGGTCCGATTGACCTCATCAAAACAGGTAACTATAGACAGTATCTTGATGAAATCGCCAAGGTATTGCCTATCGATATTGATATTGTAGAGGATGATTTCAATAGGAACGTATCCCAGCTCACGACGCAGGAATTAGGCCCAGAACTTATTGTTAATTTCCTCGTAGGGCCCATTCGTTCCAATCTCCAAAACACGGAATTTGAGAAGGCAATTGAGGACATTCTATTCTTGGCTTTTATGAGATACAAGACTCTACGACCCAGAGAAGAACTACAAACCAAACTAAAAGACATGTATTCACAAAACGATTCTTGTGTCGCAATGCTCTACAATCTTGTTTTGCTACGTCTACTCGTTTCAAAATATGGCGGGGATGAGCTCCAATATAGAGTAAATGGGTGGGTTACAAAATACTCGAATGACTTGGTATCCCGAATAGTATCATGATATCTCATCAGGGATGTACGTAGAAGTAGCTCTCATATTCTAGGAACTCCCCGAAGTTGATTCGTCTTAGGAGAGATGCATGTATGTAGCCAGTCTTCTCATGGAAACGGATTGAAGGTTCGTTTCGTTTTGGGGTAATTGCTGCAAAAACGACAACCGGACAATTGACATATTCTTTCATCTTTCTGTAGATAAAGCCTGCAATTCCCTTTCTCAGACAACCTATCTTTACGGCAACTTGCTTAACGTAGACATATCTCCCAGCTAGTATTGACTCCGCTAACGCCTTCAGTTGTTCATCAATCCAGGTCATATCGTCTAGAAGAGTAAGGTCTATCGAATCTCCAGCTTCAGTATAACCCATCAACTCACCTGCTTCATCCTTCGCGATGAAGAAGCGCATTTCTCCCGTTTCAATCAGATGCTTTACTTGGTGCTCATCGAGATGAATTACAAGAAAGCCACCGGGGTCATTAGATCCTACATGAGAGTTGTTTATCTCTACAATAGACGGGACATCATCTATCGTGGCTATTGAAAATCGGAGTCCACTCATTAGTGGCTCTTCCATCATAGTTACATTTCAAATTAGCCTCACTGGGTCTAATCAAACAATCTGGAGCTTACTTCCGAATTGCTTGGTTCGTTCAACTTTAAAATTGGGCCAAAATACTGGAGGAGTAGATCTGGTGATGCATCACAATGACATTTTCAATAGTTGCGATTGACCGAGAAAATAACGAGGTCGGATTTGCCATAGCATCATGTACCTGGGATGCAGGAATGGTAGGAACTGCAAAAGCCGAAGTAGGGGCCATCTGTTCACAGGCTCTAGGTTACTTCAAATTTCATTCAATGCTCTACGAACGATTGGCAAAGAAGATGACTATGGCGGAAATTCTTGAGGATTTCAAGAAGGATGATATGAATATTGAGAATCGGCAAATTGGAATGATTTCCTTTGAAGGAGCTCCGCTTTCGTTTACAGGTGCTAAATGCGGACATTGGGCTGGTCACAAAATAGGTGAGAACTATGCATGTCAGGGGAATATCCTCACTGGACCTGAAGTAATTGAGAAAATGGCTGAGGCATTCGAGAAATCTGAAGGGATGCTTGCCGAGAGACTCTATGCAGCGCTTCAGGCCGGTGATGACATTGGCGGGGATATACGAGGAAAAATTAGTGCGAGGGTGCTGGTCAAGAAAAAAGGATATGGATTAGAAGACACCTACATTGATTTCACCATTGAAGACCATGATGAGCCTGTGCGTGAGATTGGCCGACTGCTTGCAGTTAGGCGAAAGATTTTCGGGGCCTACCTTCGGCAAATGTCGGTTGTTGAAGCGGAGGGCGGTGCCAAAGTTATTGCTTTGGAGTCGATGGAAGAGTATCTCTCAGATAAGATTGACAAAACCGTTGTTGATTACCACTCTTTTGTTGGGGATACGAGTCTCGAGCTAGGATTTCAAGATATGGCAATCGCAGCCTATCGTAGAGTTCTATCAATAAGTCCGAATCTTGTGCGATACTTCGAGACGCAGAAGCAATCTGGAAAAATGCCTGCAGATGTCGTGGATGCTATCCTGAAACCATAGGTATCAAATGATAATCGATAACAGAATGTGAATCAAATGTATTCCACATTCTTGTTTATGTTCTATCCTAACATTCCTGTAAACATTGGAGATAGGAACGGAACTAATCAGAAGAGCCATACAAATTTTGAGAATTTATGGAATCGTGCAGCAGACAACTCATCTTTCTTTGTTAGAACATTGATTGCCCATACTGCGTGAATCAGCATGAGGAATATTGCAGCTGCCCCAGTAACAATGTGGAATAGAGATTCATAGAATCCTAGTGGAGATGTCTGTATCGTGGTCATCAGTAGAGTTCCAGTAGTATCACAGAAATACCAATGCGGAACATTACTACAAAAACTGGTTTCAGTTCTTTCGTTATTTGCTCTCCCCACACAGCGATTGTATAGGTGATGAGTGCTGCAGTGATGAAAGCCATCCCTGGCGAAATTGATATTTGCATTGTTTTATCTCCTATGCTAGAACGACGTTATTCGAATCACCCGTTATTACTTTCCGCGGAACTGGATTATATTTTCATGTTCACTTAGCCAAGGAAGGTCTATATGTTAAGAGCCAATTGGGTCTGAGGTTCACACTACTGTTTGACAATAAACAGACTAGGTGAAATAATCATGGCTTTCGGAATCATACACTATATGTTCCTACTTGATGCAGCGATAATGCTGTTCTGTGTAATCATGCTTGTACGAAAATATGCTTCAGAGAGAAATCAGCTCACTCTTTTGTT
>JARGGA010000610.1 GCA_029210805.1 Candidatus Thorarchaeota archaeon | reverse complement strand
TACAATTCTTTGAATTGTCCCATCCTAATCGAATTGCTCCAAGTCTTATTGATAGTACATAGATGAAGTCAGCTATCGATCTCCAATCCGTTACGATATTCGTTCCCATTGCAGGGAGCGGAGGGGGATCCAACCGCTGTCCTTGAATTCCTCTAAAGTTGCACATACTGATAAAATCACTATCCTCACTTATAGCGAATACGTCCACCATCTGTTCAGACTGATATTTTGATGTCGCCTTGATGATCTTGTCATCGCCACGTCCTGAAGCAAGTGTTATACATCGCCCTCCTAATATCATCTTGTAAGCTTCAACACTTCCAAGGCGAAACATTCGAGAATTGCCAGCTAATTGATTCCTAAAAGATGAAAAATCGAACCAATTACCCATAGAACATTCTTGTATTCTGGAAATGTCCGTTGCCTTGTACTTCCTTTCAAAAGTGGCAAGCTCATCTCGGATGCCTTGGGTAATAACATACCCTATTCTAACATTTTCCTTTTTTCCCACCCGGTGTAATAACTCACGTTCAACAAGAGTATAGTATCTGCCAATAAGCATGTTTGTGTCAAAAACTATACTTGCAGGCCGCTCGCCTTTGAAGATGTTTCTGTCTGAATATTGTATTAGAGTGTTGAAGGCGGTTTCCCATCCTTCTGCTTTTAGAATTCCTGCTGACTGCATTACTTTAAGAATTGCAAATGCACTTAGATCCTCAATGCTATCAACTTGATTAAAAGTCGATTTATTGAAGTTGATACTGATTGAACCCTCAGGTTTCTCTTTATCCAGTTTCAAAGAGAAAAGATGATCGTTTACCCAAGGTGTTGATATCTTCAATTCAAGAATATTTGATTTTATGAACCAATTCAACACAGCGAAAAGGTGATTGGGTATTATCTGTAGCCGATTCATAATATCATCGCCTTCCAAAATCCTGTAGTGTCCATTTCATCATTGGAATCTCAGGAAGTGGCGTTTCCAGGTATGCATTATCATGAAGATGGAGATAGAATATGTGTTCAACTTTCTCCGTTATTCCAAAAGCCATCCCTCTTGCAGAAGCATACTTTCTACCTGGAGTGATATCAATTGCTCTCGATTTGTCTGAATGGGATTTGAGTGTGTTGATGAATGTCTTGTCATAGGAATTGTAATCTTCTTCGATACATTCGATTGGATGAATACTAATGTCTTTTTTTATCTCATTTCGGAAACGTTCTAACCATCTGATGAATTCGTCATATGTTCTGTGAAGTTTTCGAATCTGTCGATCATCAGGGTTTCGGGGCAGAAGTCGAAATATCACAACCTCTGATGGCATATACAAATTTTGAAGATAAGAAGCCCAGATGGGATTGTACGCTGCCGCGGCACTTGTCCCTATTGATGTGTACCAGTACCCCTCATTCATTATATTCCACTAGAAATAGGATTGGGTATTGATATATGATATTATTGCATACAACACTTTGCGGAAGTGATTTTCATAATTCGTGGGAAACTTTCCATCGTAAGAGTTAAGGAAGCCATTTCAATCGCATTACTAGGTAGAAAGGAGGATGAATAGGGATGACTGAAAGAAGGAATTTGAAGATATTCCACAATGAGAATCTCATTACAACCCTACAATGTTCGTCTGGCCAAGAAGAAGCATTGGCTCGAGGGTATCTGATATGCTCGCAGTATGTGGCAAATATAAATCAAATTCAAGGTTCGGAATTTGATGGAAATAGTATACAAGTTGACCTGGGACACCCTCATCAATTTCAGGATTATTACGTGCGAAAAGTGATACATGGAATTGACGAGTATGGTGAAGAATGGACTT
>JARGGA010000057.1 GCA_029210805.1 Candidatus Thorarchaeota archaeon | reverse complement strand
GTCCAACCCACCTCTCCTAGAGGAGCAGTGTCAAACCCTGAGAGGACCAATGCAGTACTGGTGTTGACGATTGCCGCCACCGTGATCCAGCCGGCTAGCATACTCCATCCGACCGTAACAAAAAGATGTTCACGAATAGAACGGTCCCGTTTGTTTATCCCCAATCGTAGATAAGCGCCAAGGGAGGTTAAGAGATAGAGAAACATAGCAGCTACTCCAGGCCACGTATAGCCAGAGCCCCAGAGGACATACCAGAAAGCCGTTGAAACCCAAGAGAGTAGAAAGAAGACACTGACCTCATGTACATAAGGCATATCGATCTTGGCTTCAGGTTTTTTCAAGATATCCCTTGCCTGATAGAAATAGAAGAGCCCCTGGAAAATGAAGATTGGTCCCCAGATGGCAAATGTAAAAGCTGCTGGACTCAGAATCTTTGTGCCCGTGTCACTAAACACACTGGTAGAATCAGCCCTTGGAATTGCGATTATTGCCAAAGCAATCACGGGTGATAATAGATTGATAATCTGTAGAAGTGATTTCTCTCTTGCGCTATCCATTTGCTACCCTCATCATATACAGAATGTCTTCACCCTAATATAATATGGGAAATTCAATTACTGGACAACCAAAACAAGATTACTGAGATTGCGCCATTGACAAACACTTATTTAGTATATTAACTATAGAAAATTATTCGGGGATGAACTTATGGATCTACTAGGTACAAAACCGTGGATGTGGATCAACGGAATCTGTCTTATAGTTGTAGGAGCAGTGTCACTTGTTCCATCAATATGGGCAGTGATTGCCGGCGATCTGCTAAACATTCTGAAAATTGTTGTAGCGATGATTTCCCTTATTGTTGCATTTCGAGAAAGAGACCTCGAACAAATTAATGGAAAATTATGGCTTCTCACTGTAGGGCTAATACTTCTGTTCATGGGTATTATCCCATACTTCCCAGCGGTCATGATGGATTATCCAACCATCATCGATTTCCTGAACACTCTCAAAGTTGTTCTCGGTGGTATAACCTTCTTGGTTATCGTCATTGACTGGCCGAAACTCGGCTTATAATTTCTGTCTGAGTTTCACGCCTTTGCGGGGATAAAAGGAGAATCAAAGAGATTCTCCGTTCCAGGAGATAATCTATTCATGAGCGAAAACGACACAATGAGCGTAACGCTGGAAGGCGTATTAAAGAGGTATAGAGATCCATTTGGTAATGTGGACTATTTCTCGATGATGGCAGATAATTCAATTGTACAGTTTGCTGAGTCATTGGCAGAATTTGATCTGTCTTCCTTGGATAGCAGAGAGAAGGGTCTTGCATTCTGGATCAATTGTTATAATGCCCTTTCGATATATGGTGTTTTGAGGAAGCTGAAAGCGGAGCCAAGTTTTGCAGAGAAGGGAAACACAAGTTGGTTCCAAAGAGTTAGATTCTTCGCACTTCAGAAGTTCATTGTAGGTGGCAGTCAATATACTCTTAGAGATATCGAGAACAGAGTAAGAGAAGAATACAAAGACCCAAGAATTCACTTCGCATTGAATTGTTCCTCCATGGGATGCCCCGCTCTGAAGGATGGACGCTATAGTGCGGAGAATATCAATGAAGAGCTGGATGCTGCAACCAAACTCTATCTTAGTTCTCCTCAGGGATTGAGCATCAACACCGATGGAGGAGAGCTTTATCTAAGCATGATATTCAAATGGTACAAGAAGGACTTCGAAGCAACGGGAAAATCAGTAAAGGAGTACGTATTACCATATGTTTCAGATGAACAAAGAGAGTTCATTGAGAAAAACATGGATACCATTAAAGTGAAGTACATCGATTACGATTGGTCGCTTAATGCAAGCGAAGGAGCGGAGTGATGGTAGCTGATGGATCGATTCAAGGGAACATTATTTGAAATTAAGAAAGTCGGCAAGTATCTAACAGATACAGATCTTAGACAGGCGTATACTGAATTCAAAGAGTCTGAAGAAATGGCACTCCGGCTAATTGTGAACACCATTCTCTCTGAAGGATGGATGATTTCTCTTTCTCAGGCAAAGTCATGTCCTGAGATAGCCAAAGAATTCGGGTATACCAATATCCCGCTCTTAGAAAATATTCTCAATCTTTTGAAGGAACAGGGCATTTTGGGTGAACAAGACAAAAAATACTCAATCAAAGAACTAAAGGCGACTCCAATTAGACCGGAGGACGTTGGAACAGTTCTAACAAACTTTTACCTCGATAGTGCTCAATTCCTGCCAGATGCCCTTAGAGGAAAGACGGTTCCTCTTGATGAAGTACCGCGAATAGTACTTGAGTCAGTATTCAGCAGTACTCTAACTGAGAAAGGGAGAGGAGTGCTGTTAAGATCATTCTCACAAAAGCATACGAAAGAGATAGGTGTTTCAGCTTTTGCAGATGTTGGTCTTGCCTATGCACTAAAACAGATAGATGATATATTCAAGCCGGAGAGAATTCATCTTTTCATGCAGAACTATAGATGGCTTACACCACTCACATCAGTCCTCAATTTTCTCTCTGAAAAAGACATCCTAAGCAAATTGACAACGGACCTACTTGGAAGAAGAATTGATTCTCATTTGGATTTGTTCTACGGAGAGGAGCTCTTCGCATATTCACAGGACACACTAGATGAACGTGTTTCGATTGTTTCGTCATACCTGAATCCAAGTGGTAGAGTAATCACAAATGATCCAACAATTCCAGCTGGTGAGCGAACAAGCTCGCCTGCATATATTCTCATGCAGACGATTGACGGATATCCTCAACCGCTTGACAGAAAATTCATTCAGACAGTCTTTGAAAAACATGACTTGGAAATTCAAACAATCGGAGATAACTGGATTATTGCTGAAAAGGGGGTAGCCTAGGAATGAGTGAAACAAGAAATGTCAAGGAATTGTTCGTTATCCACATGAGTGGATTGCCAATAGGTCACATTGGAACTGGACAGGTCCAGATTGATGATGCTCTATTTGGAGGACTGTTATCTGCAATTGATAATGTAGGGCAAAGTCTTGGTGTAGGTGAAGGCGGAGCACTTGATTCTATAGGATTCCAATCCTATGATCTGGTCTATGCAAGGGCCAAAGAAGGATTAATAGTACTTCTCACAGGTGAAGAGAGTATAGAGTTCAAGGCAAAGGCAAAAGAAGAACTTCAGGCAATAGGGCAAGAAATTGAAGCTAGAGGGTATTTGACCGGATTTTCCCTTCGAACCAGTGAGTTGGCATCAGAGATAGAAGCAATTATCACTTCAAAGGCGAGAACGATTTTTGCACGACAGGACGATGTCTTCCTCTGGGATGACGACCATACATTTCAACTGGTTGAACATAAGAATGAAAGATGGAAAGGTCAAACATTGTTCTCAAATTATTTGATGCTTTCACCTTTGAAAGATACCATTAGTCTTCCAATGGATAAATTGGAAAGACTCTGTGATATTCTTGTGGAAAAGAAAAGCCCAGCAGAGATTCTCGCAGATCCAATGATAGATGCCAACGATGAGAAAAGTATCCAAGATACGATGCGATTCCTGCATATCTATGGTCTTGTACACTGCTTTGGAACTAGAATTCACAGGTGAAAATCGATTCATGGAGCCAAACGAAGTATGACATCGGTTTCTAAAGATACCATCAGAGATGTGTATGCAACTACGGCAAGACGCTATGAGATGATTCTGAATATCTATAGAGCTTTGGGAGTGAACCTCAAGAAATGGCGGGAGAGTGCATTTGAACGGTTACCAGAGATAGAGCGTCCAAGAATCTTGGATGTTGCTGTTGGTACCGGTACAAATCTACCGTATCTTATTGAGAAATATCCAGATTACCAAGAGATTGTTGGAATCGACTACACACCTCAAATGCTTGCTAGAGCAAAGAAACGGATTGCAGAAAATAGCTGGAGGGATGTGCATACTTGCTTAATTGACGCAAATGGAATGTCTGAACACATCAAAGGCAAATTCGACCTGGTTATTTCTACGTATGCGCTATCTATAATCCCAAACTCTCCTATTGTATTGAAAGAGATACGCAATTTAATAGAACCAAGAGGATATCTTATGTTACTTGATTGTCAAAAGTTCACTGGACTTCTTAGCATCTTCAATCCTATGGCAATTCGCCTATCAAAGGTACTTGGTGGGAATGATGAAACCTATTCTGTTCCTGTTAGTGATTTGGCGGCCAAGATGTTTAATCCGATTAGCAGAAGACTACTCTATTCTGGGATGTTCTACGAAGATTTGTATCAGGGGATTATCACCTAGACTTCTGAAAGATGAACATCTCATACCCCAAGTTTTCAGAAGAAATTTCATCTTTGATAAGGCCAATCATTCGAAGGATATCGTCGGTGTTGGCAGTTTCTGATAATGCTTCTTCAATTCCAGACCCCATCTGTGCTCGACGATGTGCTTTGTCCACCATTTGCTCCAGAAGATCAGTATGATTGGAAGTTTCTCTGTGTGAGAAGCCTCCTTGATCAAAAAGCTGTACATAACCATCAGAGGACAGAGCACCTGCAATACATGCCACCCTTCCAATTATTCCCTTCAGTTCATCGTCGATATCATCGTGATTCTTGATCACAACATCGTTTATCCCAAGAATGCCTCTTGCGTCTAATACTCGGGCTGTTTCAAGCACAGCCTTATCCTTTGCTTGAAATGTACAAACTGCACACTCACTATAAGCCGCTGTAAAGTGTTCATCAGGAAATGGAATTGCACCTGCAAAACCTATTTTGAATTGAGTGGAGTCAGAAACTCTCATTTGCTGAGCCCGTTGTTTTGCAATGTTTATCATATTCTCTCCGGCGTCAATACCGGCAACATGGCATGAGAATTTCTTCGCAATATACGTTCCAGTCATCCCATCACCACACGCGATGTCCAAGACTCGTGAACTTGAATTCAAATCCATCTTCTCAGCCATCAGGTTGCTGAGCGCGAGGCCTCCAGGATGAAAGATGCCATCTAACAATTTCACAACAACAGGATGATTGTAAAAATCGGCACAGCAGACACCTAGTTCTTGTTCTTCAGAAGGAGGAATCTTCATTCTACTTCGCTCCTCTGTTTCTGTGGAACATATTGTAATTGCAGAACGGTATCATCTTTCCATCTGGTCGAATCAGATGAATACAGCATTTTTGTGCCCTTTCCAATTGGTAATTGTTTCGATCCATGAAAGCATGAACTGAAATTGTCTTAACTGATTTTTTCAAGAATTCGGGCACTTCCAACCCGCATGCTTCGCAAAATGTAGCCACGTTCTTGTCAGTTCCAGGTACTGCACTTGTAGAGAACAATGATTCAAAGGCAGCATCTACAAGAGTGGACTTGCTGACGAGTGTGCGGTCCTTAGCATAATCAACATAATCATCCACATCAACCAGCGTTGTCAATGGTATGATTTCGTCGCCATTAACAATCATGTAGCTAATTGCTGTGCAGTGTGGATGCGGACATGGTATAGGTCTAAAATGGCTTGCTTGATGTGTGCCATTGGTCTGCGATTCAATCTTCTTTAGAACCTCATCTATTGTAAGTGTCTGGGCATCAGGCAGTGTGCTTCGTCCAGTTAGGGCTGCTGGCTGATAATTAATGCCGAATACTTTCTCTTGAGATATACCGAAATCGATGATATCTCCAATCTCATCATCATTAAGCCCTCTAACAATTGTAGGCACCAGAACTGTTGTCAGTCCCTGTTCTTTGCACCGTTCCACAGCTTCCAATTTTGCAGAAACCAGGTCTCGCCCCCGAATGGCCTTGGAAACCTCAGGTTTCAGTGTATCAAACTGAAGATACACAACAGGGTCAGCCCGTGCAAATGATTCCATAAAACCATCATCAAGAAGCCGCAGACCATTTGTGGACACTACGACATCCTCAATTCCAAGACCCTTTGCATACTTGACAATATCTACAATTTCAGGATGAAGTGTCGGTTCGCCTCCACTAATCTGAAGAATCTCAGGATTCGTTTCATAGGACACAAAGCAGTCAATCATTTCAGTTACTTTCTCAAATGAAACATGATTTCCAAATGGAGCTGCTGCAAAACATATTGGACAACTGAGGTTGCATTCACCTGTGACTTCCACAATCCCAATACAGGAATGCTGTTTGTGAGCCGAACAGATGCCACAGTCATCCGGACAGCCATTTGTAATTTCACTCGACCATCTGAAGGGTTTTGTTCCAGGACGATCATAGCTCCGCGACCAATCCCAGTATTCAGCGTCTTTTGATATAAGGGACTTTGATTGTCCATGAGCAGGGCAGTTCTTGATGAGATAGACTTGACCAGATTCCCTCTCCTCTCTCGCTTCTACAAGTTCCGTGCAAATTGGACAGAGGGCTTTCATGCATTCGGACTCCGGTGCAGTGGTGTTCTTCTTGTTTAATTTTCAGCCAGAGGTGGTCTAAAGAGCATTGATTAAGAGTCTTAATGAACACATCGTTGCAGAATCAAAGTATCCTAAAGATTCATGAATCTTTGAGATGATTTGATATGCACTCACATAATTCTATAGCATAGGGAGTGTAGTAAACTGTATTATCCACAAAAGGGACCTTTGAAAGTCTTCATTGTGTTATTCATGCTTGTATGGATTACCATAGCGTTGTAGATCGGATTCATGTTCTTTGAGATTTCGAGTAATTGGCCAACTACTTTTCCGGGACCAAGCCCTATGGTCGTTGGTTGGATTCCATTCGCAATGGCAGGTGCAGGAATCCTCATGCTTGTTGGTATCCTCAAGAGAATGGGAGGCGCACGTCCAGTTCAAGATTCAGATAGTATTCAGATTGTGTCATATCAGTTTGAAGAAAGACAAACACGAACTTTCGATTATCATCCTACATCTTCTCCTGACATTCCAAAGTTCTGTCCAAAGTGCGAAACTGTATTCGAGTATGAACAGCTTCAATGGACAGGACCTTTGAAGTTCTTATGTCCGGGATGCAGTACAACTATCCTTGCTGAGAAACGGGAATACTAATCATCGAAAAGGAAAGGCATTGCATGCCTCCAATAGTTACTTTACCTTCGCGATGAAAACGTATCAGGTGATAAAGTCACAATGTTTGTCGGCGATGGCGGAGCGGCAGCATCGGCTGCCGCACAATTTACAAGCTCATACCGTGTTAAATTCACGCGAGACGAGTTTCTCAAATTGGTTGAAATTGCAGAACCTCAGATTATCTATCATAGAAAAAGGATGCACTTCTTCGCGTTTGATGGTTTTGTAATGTACACATTTGAGTGCAGTGATGATGATTTTCGAGTAAAAATCATTCATGCTATTGAATTCTCAAATATGGCGTGGGCTGAATAGATGGAGGAGGGTAAAAACCCTCCCTTCCATTTTCTCTAAAGAATGTCCTTGTAGCAATCTGCAGGATAGTAGTTGCTTTCTTCTTCAGTATGATTAGGATACCACACTTGTGCAAAGAATGGATTCTTCTTGGCGACCTCATCGTAGTTCCACGCAGGGGGAGCACAGTCCGGACACCAATGTCCTGTTTTTAGCACAAGGTACGGAGTGGCGTCGAATTCGTGATCAAATGCACATCTCCATTGAATCTTGCCATATATATCCCCATTCCATTCCCTGGATAGGAGAGTCCCTCCTCGAAATTGTGCTGCTCCTCGAAGGTCTCCAATATCAAGAATTTCCTTTGATTCATCGTAGCCATGATCAAGTCGTTTCCATTCTGGTTTTAGATTTGGTAGTTCGTCATCCCAGTTGCCAATTGATTCATATGCCTCCATAGAGCCATAGAATGCGTTTATGCGAGGAATGTTTCCGTTCTCATACCAGTAACGAGTGCCATCCTTGGAATCGACCATCTCTTCCATTCTTTTACGAGTTGCCTTCTTGACCGACCCTCGAAGACCGGGAACCTTCAAGAGACCTTTGGCAACCTTTAGTTCAGTTGGCAGATTGTCAACTACCTGTTGATAGTAGGTTTCTAGATCATCGCCCCAGTTGTGGATGTATTCGTTGAGAATGTAATTATCCTCAAAATACTGGCAATGGAAGTTTCTCAGAGCAAACCAGTTACGATCCATCACTTCTCTGAAATCGCCCATTCCAAGAAATTCGTACATATCCTTCATGTACTCGTAGTAGGTGATGCGGCAGCTTGGACCGCCACCCATATTGTAAACACGTCGCCAGAAATCAGATGTTTCTGGAACATCAAGACAATTGATCAGCCCACGACCAGCATCTCTGCTTGTATTGAATTCAATACAGGTGTCTAGTGGCTGGTGAAACATAATTGGGTCCTGAAGACTCATAGCATCAGGGATTGCAATGTAGGTCTGACGCAACGACACCCAATATTTCAAACCGGATTCTATAACCGATCGCTCACCTGCAATCTTACAAGTAGCATAGAAATCAAAGATACTTGGTTTGAGAGGGTCTCCAATTCGCCCCATGTGGATCTCTTGAAGTCTATCACCCGTTTGAGCTACTGAGCCAATATAGACAAGTTTGATGTGGTCTTGACCTCCAACCTCGTAGATAGCTTTGATAATGTGTTGAACTGCGGTTGTATTCACAGCCTTAGATGTATCTGGGTCATGGTCGGCAGCGGGAGCAATAAATGCCATAGGACTAAGAATCCAATCGACTCCACGAACGGCTTCTAGCATGTCTGCGTAAATGGTTGCGTCCCCCCAAACAATACGCAGACCATTTCCTTCTACACAGCCACGTTCAGGAATTCCATCAATCTCACACTCTTTCTCAAAGGGTGCAAACATTTTCTTGTTCTTCTTAGAGGGGCGTAGTAATAGTGCTACATCGTATTTTCGATTACCGTTCTCGTTCTTTTTTTCCCAAAGCTGAGTGAAAGCTTCTAAGCCCATGGATCCTGAGGCTCCCAGCAAAAGCACGGTTTCCTTGTTTGCGGTCATTACAGCACCTATCGAAGGAAGCCAGAATAAGGTGTATATTATGGTGTCTACGACTAATTTCGTATTCCGAATCGGCAGATTCTTGGGCATCAGTTGGACCGCCTATCAGGAGTTGTTTCACTGTGAGAGATGGATTCTCTGTCTGTGAAATTCAATCCAAGACTATCGCAAACGAGAGTAAGATTCCCGATGTTGAATTGGTCGTCAACCCGTATGTGGGATGTCAGCACGGCTGCAGCTATCGCTACGCAAAATTCATGATGCGATTTACAGGTCATGCCTTCGATAAGTGGGGAAAGCATGTTGATGTAAAAATCAATGCACCTGAGATTCTTGAGAAACAACTTGATTCAATGAGGAAAAGGCAAAGAGTACCAGTATTGCTTTCTAGTGTAACGGACGCATACCAACCTGTTGAAAGACGATTTGAGATAACTCGAAAATGCATCCAGCGCTTAAGCAATCACTCGTTTCCAATATCAGTATTGACCAAGTCCAATCTGGTTCGGAGAAACCTCGATATAATTTCAGGTAATCCCAAGAGCGAGGTAGGAATGACAACAATAACCCTAGATTAGGACGTTTGTTGAGTCTTCGAATCAGGTGCTCCATCTGTAGAACGTAGAATAGAGGCACTGCAAAAAATCTCAGAACATGGTGTCAAAACATACGCGTTTGCTGGTCCAATTTTTCCAATTCTAAGTACAGGCTCTCTTGATGAGTTGATTAACAAACTTGCTGGCACGGGAGTAGATTACATAATGTTTAACCGATTAAACGTGAAATCAGGAGTAGGACCAATAATCAAACAACAACTAGGGGAATATTTTTCCAGCCAGTCAAAACAAATCGTGAAATATATCACCACGGATGAAACATACTTTGATTCAGTTCGTGCGATCATACTTGATTTATGTAATAGCGCAGGAGTTCAAAGTCGAATCATATTCTGGTTATCGTAGACAAAAAGCGGGAAGGAGTGAAATCACACACATCCTTCCCTAACCAGTAGACATTCGAAAGACTGAAACACAGAGATAACTGCAGAGTGAACCTTTGGCTTAGTTGGTTAACTATCAGTCCTGAAGCAGTACCGATTCCCAAATCTAGAGTTCTGCTAGGTGAGCAACGGGATGCATTCTACATACCTCTAGAATCAAAATACTGTCCGTATTATTTAGTGATAAACAGCTATCCAAAATTAGCTATAGTTCCTTTCTGGATATACCGTCAGATGGATTTTGTTGCAGTTATCAAACTGATATGAACAACATGACTAGTATCAGCGACTTCAAAGAACTTGGCAAGATTATCGCGGATGCTTTTCTCGAGGGATATCATTCCTTCAAAATCAGTAGGATGTTCATGTTTTTCGATGTATTCTCCAATACTCATTGGGTCATCCGGCTTCTTCAGCAAGACCGTTGGTGTGACGATTACAACTTTTCCTGAGGGCTTAAGCACTCTTGCCCATTCAGGAACACATGATTGCAAATCTCCGGTTTCACTGAATCCAGGAAGAACGAGCATATCAAAATGCCCATCCTTAGCAGGAATGCTATTGCGCGCGCCTTCAAGACTTGGTAGATCGGTTTCCATCTCATTTGCCATATCTCTCGGACCTACCAGATAAATCGTGGATTCTGGCAATATCAGTCGAAGTTGGACAAGCATCGTCTGTATGGGTTTGGTGAATCGCATTGAAACATATGCAATTGTTGAAGCAGGTCCGATATCCTTGGCGAGGTTATTTGCTATAATTGTAAAGGCGCTTTTTTCCGTTGGAAGGTGACGAAGATATTCCCCATAGAATTCGTGGACAGTATGAATAGCATCCATTAGGATGGCTTCACGAGCCTCCCGTCCCTTTGAATTCAAACTATAGATTCGCTTTTTAGGGCCAGATGGACTTTCGCTCCAACTGCCACTCAAAAAGCCTTCTTCGTGCTTTTTGTTTAGAATTTCATATAGACGGCCTATTCCCAATTTTATACCACGAACTTCTAGTTCTTTGTGAATTTCATAGCCATGTAAATCTCTATTGCCAAGTAGCTTTATGACCATCTGCTGAATGTTCTCAGTTCGAACCAATTGCATCCCTCAGTAGGCGAGGATTGTAGAATCATTGCAGTGAATCTTGAAATAATTACTATAGTTAACTGACAAATATTTGCATATAGTACTTGTGAAAAGGCGCAAACCAAGTATATACCTCGTTTGAGTGTAACAACGATTACAATAGGCAGCTTGTTTATATCAAAGTAGATGTAATCATATGTTTAATTGAGTAAAACCGTATATACGACAGTTGTACTCGTGTGGGATTGGCTAGATGGGCACGCTCTTCGAATTGTAATAACCAATAAGGAGAGCATCAAGCAATGAAAAGAAATGAAGATGAAGGAATCAATATCGAAGATGAGAATAGGAGAATTGGACTTCAGTTAGCCAAACTTGAAGAATCGGTAAGCGTTGAGCAATCTGAAGAGATACAGAGTAGAGCTTTTTCAACATTCACCGCAATCAAATGGCTGAGTATAGCTAGCTATATGTTGGGTGCTTTGCTAATTGTCGTACCACTCCTTCTCATCGTTGTTGCACCTGATATTGCGACAATGGGTGTGGAAACCTTTGGCATCACATCACTAGGCATTGTAGATTTGCTAGCGCTGATTTTCTACAAGCCAATGGATAGAATCCAAAGGGCATCAGGCGATTTCACCCAGCATATGATGATCTATTCATCATGGGCAATGATTGTGAAGATGCTGATGAAAGAAATGAAGTGGAAAGAGGGCAACTTGCATGATACTGTAGAACTACTTTCAAAATATACTAAGGAACATGTAGAGTCAATTCAAACATTCATTTAGGAGTGCTTGATCTTGACGTCATACCACGTCATTGCGGTATCAGACCTTCATCTAGGATACAAACCGGCAAACAGACTAGCATTCGAACACTTTGTTTCGAAAGTTCTTAGGAAATATCCTATCAAGAATTTCATTCTGATGGGGGACATCTTGGAATTATGGAGGCGAGTAAATGAAGAAGTTGTTGAGGAAAACCTTGCCCTTCTCCGAAGAATCATGAATCTTGACAACATCGAGAACATCTACTACATCAGAGGGAATCATGACTATATCGCCAAAAACCTTCTTAGACATCGTTTGGACAGATACAAGTTTAGAACCAGATTAATTCTTGATTCGCCCCATGGAAGTCAGAAGTATTTGTTTATCCACGGCCATGAGATGTGTCTAGAACGGAAATGGTTGACAGAAGCATATGACAAATTTTGCCTTTGGAACTGCAACGCTGGACAACTTGGCAGAGTTGAGAGTATCTTATGGGAATATACTGGAGGCCGTTTCGGGAAACTAAACAAGCTATTCAAGCAAGCGCAGCGAAATTGGAAACTCCAGAGCAAGTCTCAGCAGAGAGCTAATGCAGCAGCTATTTTCCTATATGAATGCCCACCTAGTCTCAGAAGAAAGATACTCACGTTCTTGGATAAAAATCCGGAGAATCGAAAATTGAGCACTATACGATCATTGTTTCCGGAAACAAGAAAGGTGTTTAGTCGATTACCACCCCATATACGTGACGAGCTTGAGAAGCAAGGATTCATGCATGTAGCCAGTGGAGAGAACTAAGTGTTGGTGCCGGAAAAAACGAGGAAAACGTAATTCTAGCCGATGCACAAAAGTATGCAAATCTGAAGGATGAGGTGCTAGTGTATGGCCACACCCATGAGTTCGTGAATGGTAAAAATGTGTTCAATACAGGGGGGGTGGTATAACTGCAAAGACTACTGGTATTTCATAATTGAAAACTCTGGTGACGTTGGAATCGAGCAGCTAACCACTGGACCTGCGAGGGTTGGTAACAGCTGCTAAAAACCCGGACAAACCTGGACATATCTTAGATGA
>JARGGA010000609.1 GCA_029210805.1 Candidatus Thorarchaeota archaeon | reverse complement strand
GTCAGAGCAGGTGAGATACTTGGAATTGCAGGGGTCGAAGGAAATGGTCAGAGTGAGTTGGTAGAGGCTTTGGCAGGTCTTCGAAAAATCAAGCAAGGACGGGTAATGCTGGAGGACGTTGATATTACAGGAAAAAGTGTTAGAGGCGTTAGAGAAGCAGGAATTAGTCATATTCCAGAGGATAGACATGTAAGGGGTCTAGTGCTGGGCTTTTCAGTAAAAGAGAATCTTGCATTGGGTCGGCATTATATGGCCCCATTTGCAGCAGGGCTCATGCATTCACTTCTAGACCTTCGCACTATGGGTACACAATCTGAAAAACTCGTTGACGCATTCTCAATAAAGCTGGCGGACATTGAAACACCTGCAGACAATCTATCCGGAGGCAATCAGCAAAAAGTAGTAGTTGCGAGAGAATTGGACAGCAGTCCCAAATTAATCTTGGCCGCCCAACCGACAAGGGGGCTGGACGTAGGGGCAACTGAATACATTCACAGTGTACTAATCGATATGCGGGACAATGATACTGCCGTGCTACTAATTTCAGCAGAGCTTGATGAAATCAGAAACATCGCAGATCGTATAGCAGTTATCTATGATGGCGAAATTGTGGCACTAAAAGATCCAGAAGAAACCAACAATCAAGAACTTGGGCTATTAATGGCAGGTCATAGAGACGAATCCACAGAGGAGGTTGCATGGTAATGAGCGATACGGAAATCAACCACCAGAAAAAGCAGCAATCCCCAGAAGAGGGAGAAAGCAATTTCATTTCGAATATCATATCGGAAGTAACAAAGAAGGTCAATAGCCCTGAGTTTCAGAAGACCGTTATGGTAACAGTTGGGTCTATTGTTTTGGCTATGCTTATTGGTACATTAGTTATGATGATGACCGGATTTAATGCCGCCCTTGCATGGATTGCATTGATACAGGGAGCTGTTGTAAGATTCGACCGTGTACTCTTCTTTGCAACACCTTTGATATTTACTGGACTCTCTGTCGCACTCGCATTCAGATGCGGTCTGTTCAACATCGGTCCTGAAGGGCAACTTTACATTGGAGCAATCTCTGCGGCAATTGTAGGATTCTCAATTTCATTGCCCTTTGTTATACATCCTCTTGTCGCTTTGGCTTTTGCAGCATTGATGGGGGGTATCTGGGGTTTTATTCCAGGACTTCTGAAAGCTTATCGAGGCGCGCACGAAGTAGTCACCACGATGATGTTGAGCTATACCGCCCTTATTTTGACTCACTGGCTTGTTTCTGGACCCTTCCTTGAACCCGGCAACGATTACACTCTCGAAACACCTGACATTTTCCTCACGGCGGAATTGCCCAAGATATTTGGATCATTTCTAAGCTGGTCATTCATGGTTGCAGTTGTTGCGGTCTTTGCAATTGATTTTCTAATTAATAGAACCGTCTTTGGATATGAACTCAGAGCAGTCGGAATGAATAAAGAAGCTGCAGAAACCGCTGGTATCAATTCAAAGAGGAATATCGCGCTTGCACTAGGTATCGCAGGGGCTTTGGCGGGTATGGGAGGTGCAGGTGAAATTCTAGGATATCACCATAGATTCGTCGATGGATTTTCTACTGGACTAGGATGGGATGGTATTACGGTGGCTGTCTTAGGGGCAAACAATCCGTTTGGTGTACTCATAGGAGCTATTTTCTTTGGAGCGTTGAGAGCGGGAGGAAATCAAATGCAGACCCTCACAAATGTTCCAGCTGAGTTAATCAGTGTCGTTCAGGGATTGATAGTAGTGTTTGTCGCAGCCCCACGAGTAATAGATTGGCTGATAGATAATGGATATGACCAAGCCAGATGGTTA
>JARGGA010000608.1 GCA_029210805.1 Candidatus Thorarchaeota archaeon | reverse complement strand
GATTTGTTCATGGATATAGCCTCTGCAGGCTACTTCGCGTATAAGGTCGTTTCAGCTCTTAATGAAAATTACACGGCCGTAAATAAGGTAATTACTATAAAGGGTGAAGATGCTGGAACTGCGATAGGTATGGCACAAAAGGGAATTACCGCTTTAGCTGTCGGATTTCAATTTGTTGTCAAAACAGGTATTGAAATGAAACATGCACAATGGTAGGAAGCATCTATTAGGTGAACTTCTGGGGTGGTTGATGAAATTCATCCACTCTATTAGGAAGTGATATCATACCCAATCCTAGGTAGAAATAACAAAGATTGGAGAGAGAAGATGGAGGAAAGTAAAACATGGATTCAGAAACGCAACCGAACCAAATTCATGATTATGAAAGTCTAATCTTGGAAGAATACGCTAAGATGAATTTCGGAAGCAATCCTGAGCTCGAAATTGAGCGAGTATCATTAGCCTTTGTAAATTGTACGGATGAGATTCATCCTAAGACATGGTACGATTTTGAGGAAGATGGAACACTTATCCTAAAGATTGAAGACACTTCTATTGAGAAGGGATTGAAAGACTGGCTAGCTTCAATGGCATTCAAATACAAAGCTAGTTTCATCTTTGCTCCATTCAGAAGAGGATTGTTACCTCTTCTTATTCCCTTTATTGCGTTCACAGTCTCTCTAATCCTTTTTGGGACCTTTGGCTACGGAAATTTGCTATTTTCTTTAGTTTATGGCCCGGGGCTATTCACCTGTTTCGCATTACCTCTTTTACTGATTCTAACAAAGAAGAAAATGGATGACAATGATCTAATTCGGAACAAATTAAAAACCACTCTGGAGAAATCAACATTATACACAGAGAGTGAAATAGAAGATTACATTGCGAAGCTTTGCAGAAATCTTCCGTTGTACCATGTTATCGAATATTTTCTATTCATCCCAATTCTCCCGTTCTTTATCTGGTTAGTGTTTTTCTTGAGTTGAAAAGATCCAGACGCAATTAAAGAGAATGCCACTGGAACCCACAGAACTTGCTCAGGAGGATACCACGAAGATTACATTGCGGGCAGCAGAGACTCGTTGGTAAATGATGCATGACACTTGGACGTGTAGGTATGACGAGGTTATTTCGATTGATTGGGATGTAAGAATTCGGAAAGAGTAAAAAGACAGATTGATTCGACGAATAGTGTGCTGTGAGGTTTCATCACCAACAATGAAAGCCATTAGACAAGGTCAAAGAAGATATCTATTGGCTACTTCTTTTCTTCTGCTGCTTTTCGCATCAATGCAGGTTTCACACAATGTGATACCAGAATCAGTGCTAGTAGATTCAATCGAAACTGAAGTGTCAATTCATAGTTATATCGATGCAGACCCGATACTCATCACGCACAATGCAAATTTCTCCTCCAGAAGGATTCACAATACGAAATCTCAGGGGAGTGGAAGATTACCCCAAGTTCATTGAAGTTGTAGGATTAGTGTACAGTCACTGTGGTGAATATATGACTGTAGAAAAAATGAAGTTCATGTCTGAAGCCGAGTTCTTCCATCAGGACTTGAATCTTGTTGCCGTTACTGAAGATGATGATTTTGCTGCATTCTGCATGTATCGACTGGATCCATTGACAAAAATCGCAGAATTGGAAATACGCGGAGAGCACCCTGCTTTCGATCATCTATCAATAGAAGCTGTTCTCCTAACAGGGGGCTTACGACGCGTGCGCGATTATCAGCCAGATAGGATATGCGCCGTTGAGATAGATGTATCCGAGCCAGATAATCAAACCGTTCATTGTAAGTTGCACAATCTTGGACACCAGAGTGAAGTGCTCCCAGAA
>JARGGA010000606.1 GCA_029210805.1 Candidatus Thorarchaeota archaeon | reverse complement strand
ATGCGTTTCGCAGATGAGGGACATGGGTTAGCGAAACTTGAGAACCGGATAGTAGCATATTCAGCAGTAAGGGACTGGCTTGACGAAATAGTGTAGTTAATCTGCTTGGGGAGTCAAAGTTAAGAAGAGCAAATGTATGAAAGAATATGAGTCAAGGTACAATGAAACGAGTAATGGGAATTCTGGTTTTGCTTCTCCTCCTACCTATTCCAGCATCAGCAGTGGTGTACGAAACGGTATCGTTTGAAACTGATGGTGTAATAGTTTTCGTAGATGTCGAAGCAAACACTCCTTGGGCTAGCCCATTCACTGAGAACGTAAATCTATCAATTAGTGTTGTACCCCAAATTGAAAATTCTGTTCAAATCAATATCACGAGTGTTTCACTGATTTTATACAGCATGGACGCGGACCAAACAGGCTACAATCTAATAGCTGCTGAAGTAAAGTCAGGAGCTCCACTTGCATCCGGAGTTGATCAAGCAAACTATACTCATGAATTTGCTATGACAGGAACAAGTGGCGGATTGGATTGCTTCTTTGCAATTCTTGTTAATGGAGCCTACTCCAATGTAACAGCTCGGCATGTATTCCAAGCTCTATCAGCTGAGAATCTTGTAGGGCCATTTGCAATTGCTACTGGGATAGCTTCGCCTCAAGCCTGGGTCGGATTGATTGTAATTGGCATATCTACAATTGTTATGATTGCGGGGGTATATGGCGTGAAAATGAGTCGTACCCGGAGCCGACGTAAAACCCTTCTAGATGAATGAGTGCAATGCATATTACGTTGAACTCTTAAGGGATTTCTACTCGCTTCACGATAGTTGATTTACAATGACTGCGGATGACATGAAATGGGATTTGTCACAACTTGTTGAGTTTGACGACCCTGGATGGATTGAAGAACGACTGAGTGCAGTCGTTAAAGAATCCGAGGAATTCAGAGAAAGCCATAGAGGCAAGATTGAGGGATTCGATGCCAAACACGTTCATGCCTTACTTGAAGCAGTTGATGAGCTTCAACTAAGATATGAGGGAGCATTTCGATACGCCTTTCTGATGTATTCTGCTGATATGGGTCAAGATGTGGCAAAGAAACTCTTTGACCGTGCACAGACATCTATGATGATGGTTGGTCAAAACACAGCCTTTGTTGAACTTGAGCTTGGCAAATTGCTCGCGGCAAAGCCTGAGTTGGTCAATGATTCCGAGCTTGCTGAATACAAACACAAGTTAGAAGGGATTGTAAGGCGAACTCCACACATGCTCAGCGAAGAACTTGAGCAGGCGATTATCGCCAAGGATAGGAATGGTGTAAGAGCTTGGTACCAGCTTCACGGAGATTGGCTTGCTACTAGAACCTTTGATATCGAGATAGATGGTGAGATGAAAACATTACCCTATGGAGAAATTCTAGGTTTATACCAGAGTCCTGACAGAAACCTCAGGAAGCGTGCTCATGAAGTAGTCTACTCTAAGCTAGGTGAAGACCAACTCATTTGGACCTCTGCCCTTAAGGCAGTGAATTCAGACCATGTGCAAGTCACTAAGATGAGAAAGTGGCCCACTCCAATGACTCAGAGTTTGATAGACAATGATGTTGATGAAGAAGCAATTGAAGCTCTCATGTCAATCATTGAGAAAAATGTCGGTGTTGTCCAAGACTACTTGAAATTGAAAGCGAAAGTCATGGGTCTCGATAAACTAGGCAATTGGGACTTGGTCGCACCACTACAAAATATCCCCGAGAAGAAATTCAGCTGGGCTGAAGCAAAAAAAATGAATGTAGATGCTTCCATGATAAACCGTTCACAGTCAACAGAATGGGAATGATATGTGTTGGAA
>JARGGA010000607.1 GCA_029210805.1 Candidatus Thorarchaeota archaeon | reverse complement strand
GTCCATGATTTGGATGAGGCGTATGATGATGCAGAGATTGTCTATTCCAGAAATTGGATGACCTCAGGATTCTATGATGATATGAACAAGAATGGTGTTGATGCTGCAAAGAAGAAAGAAATTGAACTCGCCGCTAAGTACGACGATTGGATTACAACTAAGGATTGGATGGCGAAGACAAAAGATGCCTTCTTTACTCACTGTGGTCCAGTTGATAGAAACGCTGAGGTCACGGACGAGGTGTGTGATAGTCCCCGCTCAATCGTCTATGATGTTGCAGAGAATCGACTTCACGTACAAAAAGCAATTATGGCCCTTACAATGGGAAAATGAATAAACATGTCCAGAGGGAGTGCTATTTTTCTCCCTCTGCCATTCTTCTTTTTTTGAGATTACCAAGACCCTTCTTCTGCGTCGAATGATTTCGCAATGAGGTACATTATTGTTCCAATCATCAGCAGAACCGCAACAAATCCAACCATGAATCCTCGACTTGACAGTTCATTGAAGAACCAAAAAGGACCATAAATCTCTGTCCATTGAGATAATCCAGTCACATCGGCAACGAATTGCAGAAGAAACGGAATCGGAAAGAACATCGAAATAGCAAGCGCCATGTATACCGCTCGTTTTATCCAGACCCTTCTTGAAACCTTAAATTCATCACTATCCTGTTCTGTTACAGTTGTAGAAGTTTCTTCCGAACCTTCATTATAGGTCTTTAAACCTCTAGTAAGCCGCTTGTCATGAAATCGGTCATACTTTGATCTAACATAGCTCTTAAAACCATCCCAAGTTACATCATCATTTCTGCTCAATAGACCACCAACTAATATGAATACAAGTACGCCGATAAGCACGCCTCCAAGTGCAGGTATAAAAATGGCGTTAAAGAGGAACGTATTGTAATATAGAAGAATGTTATAGGCTGCTGCCCCTACTCTAATTGCAACAAGGAATGAAAGCCATCCTGTTTTATTTCCGTATATCTTTGATCTGGTGTGTAGATAATACGATCCTGCAATCATCGCGAATAAGGAGAACGATAACACATCTGCTAGAAACCAAACTGGCATCCACGCTGATGTCAATGCCGCTCGTACAAAAAGGTTGTATTCGAAATCCGCTCCGTGGGCATTAAACAACATCAGAGTGTACACTGCATCAAGGAATCCTATTGGAGAGAGAGATATCACTAGATATCTAACCCATTTTTCTTGCCACCACAGAGAAAATAATTCTCGTACTGACATTGTGTCGAGTGTCTGTTTTTTGCGGCTGACAAGCATACGGTATCCTCACCTTCATCGTTTTGCTGTCAATATATGTTTTAAATTTGCGCAACTAAGTAATTTCCTGACAAAGCAAATGACATTCTCTTTGAAACAACTTGCTATTAAAAATGAAGAATGCTTGAAAAAAGAAAGTGTGCAGAGGGTTAGACCCTCTGCTTAAACTATTCAATACTTACACTAAGACTAGGACTTCCACATGTGGTAGAAGTACGGTCCTGACAACATCGCATTGAAAACGTAACCGTTCATCGTGCGGTGTTCTACATGGAAGCTGGTTGACTGGTAGCACCAGAGGAATGCAACATGATCGACAATTGCTTCTTGGATATCGTAGTAAATTGCCTCACGTGCTGTTGGATTCTGTTCTTCTGCTGCATCTGCAATCCATCCATCAACTTCTGCTGCGTCCCAACCTTCAGAAATACCGAGTCCAATCCTTAGTGGATAGGTACCAGTACTCTTTACGAATGGACCAACGTAGTTGTCTGGGTCAGCATAGTCAGGGGCCCATCCTAAGAAGAAGATGGGTAGCTGTCTATTTCTAACCTGATAG
>JARGGA010000056.1 GCA_029210805.1 Candidatus Thorarchaeota archaeon | reverse complement strand
TTCATCCAAGATATGTCCAGGTTTGTCCGGGATTTTAGCAGCTGTTACCAACCCTCTTTGTATGACATCATCACAAGACCAGCTACTGTGTTGTGAGGTTTGTCTTTCTCTGAAGCTATGACCACAGTGATATCGAACTGGTCTAGTGCACCTTTGGTATATGTTTCAGTAGTTTCATCGTCATCTATCGGATCTCCGGGATAAGCTTCAGCACTGTTCTTCCTTCTGAAATCATGTAATAATGCCCAATCAGAATTTGATGCAGTTCCAATGTCAAATGTTTTGTAGTGAAAATCCATTATATTCAACCTCCACAGTCAGTTGGTGGCACTAGAAATGGTATCCTCTTGAAGAAATTCAGCAGTGGAACTTAGCTATATAACTAGCAGTTATAGCGCAACTCCAATAATTGCAGATGAAACTACAATTATTCCATAGATTAATATTCTAGATATCATATAATTATTGATTATTATGAATTCGGAAGAAGTAGAAGGCTTTCCCGCAAGTAATTCGCCTATTTCTTTTGGTTATCTCAAGAAGTTCAATATCTAAGCGGGAATACTTCATCTAATCACTGGAATACTGATGCTATTCCTTGGTCTAAGTTTGGAATGGGAACAGGATATCTATACGATATACCTAGAATTTCAAATACTCCCAGAAGACCCATTCTTCCTTGTCCAGCCAACTCCTACCGTGTTGTTTACACTCTCTTACATCGGAGTCATCTTAGCTTCATTTCCCTTGATGTCTGCATTCGCACATTTTCTGATTGCTGGCCCCTTGAATAAGAGTTATGTTGCGAATCTGCAGAAAGGAATGAATCCCTTTAGATGGTATGAATATGCAGTATCGAGTTCTGTAATGATATTCCTAATCACATTCCTGTTGGGCATCTGGGATATCTGGTCATTAGTAATGATTGTTGTTCTGAATGCAATGATGATTATGTTTGGATATCTTATGGAAGACATCAATCAATATACTGAAAAAACAACATGGAAACCGTTCATTCTGGGATGTATTTCGGGAGGAACGCCATGGGTTGTACTGTTCGGATACTTTGCTGCAGCAATTAGTGTAGCTGAAGCAAATCCACCTACGTTTGTATACATCATCATCTTCATGTATCTGATTCTCTTCAACATATTTGCTTTGAACCAATTGCTTCAGTACAAGAAAGTCAGTAAGTGGAAGGACTATCTCTATGGAGAACGCATGTACATCGTACTGATTCTAATTGCCAAGACTCTGCTAGCGTGGATTGTATTTATTGGAATTTTCGCACCATTCTGACAACATAAGCCAAGAGAGCATGATGGAATATAGGATGACCATCATGCTTTCCTTGTTTTTCAGTTTCGTTATTCAGTCCAGTATCTTAAGTCTATGATATTTGAGCTGAATAAGCATCTAGAACATTTCGTAGAAGCATTGCAATTGTCATTGGACCGACACCGCCTGGAACAGGTGTCACGCATTTTGCTTTCCCTTTCACTGCCTCGAAATCAACATCTCCAAGGGGTGTTGAAACATCTATCACAACTGCACCTTCTTTAATCATATCAGGCGAGATGTAGAACGAATCGTCCTCGGATTTTCTTCTTCCAATTGCTGTAACTAGTACATCAGCCTGACGAGTGAATGATGGCAAATCCGCGGTTCGGGAATGACATACTGTTACTGTAGCGTTTCTATTGAGTAAGAGGAATATCAGAGGTTTGCCAACAATGGTGGAACGGTTGATTATCACTGCATGTTTGCTAGAAAGGTCATCCATACCTATTGCATCCAGCATTGTGACAATGCCGTGTGGCGTTGCAGCACTGAGTTTCTCTCCGCCATAGAAGAGGCGATAGATGTTTGTTGGTGAGAATCCATCAACATCTTTCAGAGGATCAATTGCCCCAATGATTTTCTTTTCATCAATGTGTTTAGGAAGTGGAAGCTGAACCAAGATGCCATGAACCGTTTCGTCATTGTTGAGCTTGTCGATAAGCTTGAGAAGGTCTTCCTGAGAGGTATCCTCAGGGAGTCCATGATGATCTGAAAGGATTCCCGCTTTGTTAGATGCCTTATGTTTCATACGCACATACATCTCTGATCCGGGGTCTCCCCCTACAATGACTGTCACAAGTTTGGGAGATATTCCATGTTTCGCAACAAGTGCTTCTACTTCATCTTGCACACCAGTTCTAATTCGATTAGACAACCGACGGCCCTTGATTACACCATCTTCACAAATTGGTTTTTGGTCGTTCTCATTTGACATGACTTAATCACCTTGATTTCTAGAACAGACCAGAGATGTTTCCATCCTTATCGATGGTCATACCTTGAGCTGCAGGCTCTTCAGGAAGACCTGGCATGAGGTTTATATCGCCCATATAGACTACAACAAAACCAGCTCCAGCACTCACGGAGGCACCCACAACCTCGGCAACATCTTCTCTAGGTCGACCTCGGAGGCCCTTATTGTCTGAAAGACTGAATTGAGTTTTAGCAATACAAATAGGAAATTTGCCGTAGCCTCGTTTTTCTAACGATTTGATGATTCCAGCTGCTCCAGTCTGGTATTCAACTGCTCTTGAGCCATAGATTTCCTTAGCAACCTTCTCAATCTTAGTCTTCAAATCATCTTCAAGATCATAGATCAGTTTCATGTTGCTCTTTCTATTTTCAATTGAATCAATGACAACAGAAGCCAGGTTCTTTCCGCCTTCACTTCCCTTTCCGAATACTTCTGATAGTTCTCCCCTCCAACCCTTACTCTTACAATAGGTTCGAAGTGTAGCTATATCCTCTTCAGTATCATCAGGGAACCTATTCAGAGCAACTACTGCAGGTACTCCATATTTTTCGATATTTTCCATATGGGCGTCAAGGTTTGAGAAGCCAGCCTCTAAATCATCATAGCCATGATACTTCAAAGCACGAATAGTTGTCACGAGAACAACTGCATCAACATTAAAGTCCCCGGCTCGAGTGACAAGATTGAAGAATTTCTCTGCGCCTAAATCGGCACCAAAACCCGCCTCAATAACAACATAATCAAACAGACGTAGTGCGATATCAGTAGCAATGACCGAGCTTGTACCGTGAGCAATGTTCGCGAATGGACCCGTATGTACGAAAGCCGGCGTGCCTTCTACAGTTTGCACGAGATTTGGTTTTAGCGCATCTTTAAGAAGCACGGCCATGGCTCCTTCAGCCTTCAGGTCGCGCGCATGCATCTCATCCATGTGCATTGTGCGAGCTACTAGGATATTTCCTAATCGCTTCTTCAAATCCTCATAATCTGTGGCAAGACCAAGAATTGCCATCACTTCAGATGCAGCGGTTATTACAAATGCGTCTTCTCGGGGAAATCCATCAAACCGTCCGCCTAATCCGATAATCACCTTTCTGAGAGCTCTATCATTCATATCTAAGGCACGAGGCCAGTAGACTCTACGAACATCGATTTCTGGGTCCATATCATGGTGAATGTAATTGTCTGTCATTGCACTTAGTAAATTATGGGCTGACGATACTGCAGGAAAATCACCAGTGAATAGTAGATTGATTTTCTCAAATGGAACAACGGTGGATTTCCCGCCACCAGCTGCGCCTCCTTTCACTCCAAACACGGGACCTAAGGAAGGTTGTCTGAGAGTAACAACAGCATTCTTTCCCAACGCATTCAACGCCATAGAAAGTCCAATTGAATTTGTGGTCTTACCCTCTCCTGCAGGGGTTGGATTTGTGGCTGTTACAAGAATCAGTTTCCCCTTTCTCTCACCAAGTGTCTTCCGTATGTCAAGATTGACCTTAGCCATATGCTTGCCATAGATCTCTAAATATTCTTCAGGAATCCCAGCTTTCGTTGCTACTTCTTTGATGTCTTTCATCCACCATCACCTACGAATACATCCAAACACTATGAAGTCAGAATCGCCAATCATTGATAAAAACAGCTCTCTGGCATGAAGGATTTCTATTGGCGCAGCGTCAATCCGGTTCTTAATATATCAGATAGAATAGATATCCTTGATTCGCCATGAGAAACCGGACCATAATCATTACAGTCGTGCTAGTACTTTGTGTCAGTTCATTCTATTATCCTCAGCCAGCCACAGCGCAAATGGATATTGCGGATGCAGAAGTGCTAGTCATAATCGCTTCAGGATTTGGATGGAATTACTTTGACATTGTGGAAACCCTTGAAGGAGGGGGCGTCAATGTGACAACAGTATCCTCAGGTATTAGTCTTACAGTACCTTCTTGTGCTAACCGTGACCCAAGGCCTGTAACAGCAGACATGTTTGTCGAGGACCTGGACAACGACACACTCGACCTTTATGATGGTTTAGTTGTTCCATCCGGAGGACACTGGGATGGCCTCTGCAGTAGAGGAATTGTGAGAAATCTCTTGGCAAGAGCCCATGAGAGAGGACTCGCAATCGCTACGATGTGTATCGGAAACAGAGTAGTATGTCGCCCTGATATTACAATGAATGATACAAAAGTTGCATATTATGGAATGACAAATTCTGAGATGCGCAATGAGGGAGCCATCGTTGTCAATGGTGCAGTTGTTGTTTCAGGCAATGGTATCATAACTGGCGGGTCAGGAAGCGGTCCTCCAGACGGATATCAGGGAGCACCAACCTATCTAGTAATGGTAGAATTTGTTAAGGAGATTCTTGGAAGGTCGTATGTACAGAGTGTTTCCCTTGAACCATCGGATGGTGAAATAAACACTGAGTTTCAAATCATTGTGAACGTTCAGGATCCTTGCTCAGATCTTGCAGGTGTTAATGCTTCCGAAATAACAGGAGTGTCAGCCACAATTTACTCCAAAGCAGATCCAACTCAGACTGAAACTATTACTCTAAGTCAAATATATGGAAGTGCATGCGCATATACAGCTAACTTCACAGCTCCAGATTATGGGGAGTTTGGTATCAACATCGAAGTTGAAGATACTGAAAGTGTTTTCGCGATTGAAAGTGATATTGCAACCTTTGAGGTTCTAGGTGCGCCAGCTGGTCTGGTAATTGACCCGGTAGTGATTGGGGTAGTAATACTTGTGCCCGTAGTTGCAGTAGTAATTTACTTTGGCATCAAGAAACGAGGAGCGGCGTAATGATTTTCGACGGTCCAAAAGAACATAAGACAGATTGTCCTTCATGTTCTATTGGTCGATTATCATGACAAAACTTCCTCTTGAATCACTACCTGAAGCATTACCGGATTCCATAGACAATGAAAAGTATGTCATTTGCACATACTATGCAAGACTACCACCTATGTTGGATATTAGGGACCTTGCACAAGGTGCTGCCGTAGAACAAAGCACAGGCACATGGACTCTCGTTCCTGGCGAAACAGCTGCGGTACGAGAAAGGCATGTTGCCAAGGTCATTGGGATTTATGAAACTCCTCAATACGAATTCAGTCTTCCGAGTAATCTAGAGCGAAGACATTACATCATTCAGATTGCCTTCCCATGGGAAAACTTTGGACAGCAGATTCCAATGTTACTCTCCACAGTTATTGGAAATATCTCACTAGGACCAATAAAATGTCTAGACATGAAATTCCCAAAGAGCTGGTTGAAAGGGTTCAAGGGGCCAAAGTTTGGTATTAAGGGTCTTAGAAAGCTATTGAAAGTCAAGGATCGACCGTTTGTGAACAACATGATCAAACCCTGTGTATACAGCTCGTGTGATATGGGAGCAGAGCTCTGCTATCAGGCAGCCGTAGGGGGAGCAGATATTATCAAAGATGATGAGCTTCTTGCAAACCCAGACTTCAACAAGCTGGAAGATAGAATTCCAAGGTTCATGGAAGCAATTGATCGAGCAGATGCGGAAAAGGGGGAGAAGACACTCTTTACTGTCAATATCACTGATAGTGTAAAGAAGATGTTCGACAACGCAGAGAAAGCTATCGAGTTAGGTGCTAACGGTCTGATGGTAAACTACGCAGCTGTTGGATATTCGGCTTTTCGTGCGATTAGCGAGGATCCTTCACTGAATGTGCCGCTCCTCGCACATATGGATGTTACAGGGGCGATGTCATATTCACCGGATATAGGAATAGGAACAAATCTTGTGATTGGAAAACTCCCTCGAATCTGCGGGTCTGATATCTCAGTATTTCCAGCACCTTATGGAAAAGCACCTCTCTTGAAAGGTCGATTCATGGACATGGCCAGAGCTATGATAATGCCTCTCCACAACATCGAACAGACCGCACCCATGCCAAGTGGAGGCATCAGTCCAGGTCATGTTGAGGACGTTATTAGTGATCTAGGTCCAGACATTGTAATTGGCACTGGTGCAGGTATTCATGCACACCCTGACGGACCAAAGGCAGGGGCCATTGCATTTAGACAGGCAATCGATGCCAAAATGCAGGGAATTCCAGTTAGTAGATATGCCAAAGAACATGATGAGCTGAAGAAGGCCATGGATTCATGGGGCTCAGGAAAGACTGGTTTCGATCTCTAATCTAGGGATTGTTCAAGATGGGTACGGGAGAAGTTTCAGACCAAATTCTTCAGTGGCTTCTTGAGCCATCTGACCCGAGCATTCAGTATTGGGCATTGAAACATCTCCTCAATAAAGAGGAAAAGGACCCCGTTGTGATTGCAGCACGTAACGCAGTCATGGAATCAGAATGCGTGAAGCACATTCTCAGATCATTGAAACCAGAGGGGTACTGGGAGTCTTCAGCGAGTATTTACCTACCAAAATACACCGCCACAACACATAATCTACTCATCCTTTCTGAGTTTGGTATAACATTAACAGATGCACTCAAGAAGGCCATTGAACATGTATTCCTCTATCAACGAGATTCAGGTCATTTCCTGATGGACATACCAAAGACTGACAAGGGTCGTGCAAGTACTGTTAAGGATGGCTGCTGTTATGATGGAAATATTCTCTGGTACCTTATTCATTTTGGATATCTTGATGATGCCCGAACTCAGAAGCTGATACAATTCCAAATAGACTATCACTCTGATGATGTAGGTGGTTGGAAATGCAGAGCATTCCCCATAAATCCATCGAAGGTTTTCCCAGAGAATTGCTTCATGGGAGCTGTGAAGATGCTAAAGGCACTCTCTTCCATCCCTCCAAAGAAAAGACCAAGAGAGATTGAAAGAATCATACAGCAAGAAGTTGAGATTATTCTTGAGAATCAAAATTTCAAATACTTGAAGACACCTGATGGAAAGAGAAAAGAAAAAGCAGGATGGAAGCGTTTTGGCTTTCCACTTTTCTATCAATCAGACATTCTAGAAGTACTTGATGTGCTCACCAATCTTGGCATAAAAGATGATAGAATGCAGGAATCCATTGATATTGTGGAATCTGCAAAGGGGGAAGATGGAAAGTGGGTATTGAAAAATTCGTTCAATGGTAAAATGCTCTGTGATATCGATACAAAGGGAGAGCCCTCCAAATGGATTACCTTGAGAGCCTCCCGAGTACTCAAGAGATACTTTGGGGAGTAAGATGATTCAGTGAGCATTCATTTTCTTCCAGAGTCCCTTGTTACGTCTGTAATAGTCTTTCAGAAACTCGAATTGCTGATCGTATGTTTCTAGATTTACAGGATCAGGTTCGAAAACCCTATCAGCTTGAACGTGGTCCGCAGCTCTCTCGAAGTCACTGATTTCACCCAAAGCAACGTATGCAACGAAAGCAACACCCACAGTTCCTGCTGTGAGAGGATTGCTCATTCTACACACTGGTTTCTGAAGTACATCTGCATAAATCTGGGACCATATATCCGAATTGGCACAGCCACCTATCAGATTCACCTTGGAAACCTTTCCAAGCATCTTGCGTTTCTCAAGCCCATTCATCATCCAGCGAGTATGAAGGGCAACTCCTTCGAGTACAGCTCGAGTCATGTGAGTCTTTTCATGAGCAAGTGAGAGATTGAAGTATCCGCCTCGAACATTGTGATCGTCAATAGGACTCCTCTCGCCAAACATCCATGGCGCAAACAGAAGACCTTCAGATCCAGCAGGCGCCCTCTCTGCGATTGAATCTAGAGTTGCGTAGGGATTTCTGTCCCCTGAATAACAATCAGCGCAGGCATCACTGGCAATATCACGAACGTTAAGGCATAAATCACAATGCCAATGTTCGCGTAGATGTTTGAGGCAGGCACCAGCAGATTCCATCTCTGCCAACACGAAGTACTTGTCTGGCATTGCGCTTCTGATTGAGCCTGTATAAGTGAAAATGTCTAGTTTCCTATCACTAACGTGTGCTCCAACCCACCCGCTTGATCCGCCATAGACATGGACTTCTTTTTCCCTAACGGCGCCAGAACCTACTCCAGCCGCTGTCATATCACCGGCTCCGTTAATGACATGAGTTAGTGTTGTCAGTCCGAGTTGTGCTGCAGCATCGGATGTTAGAGTTCCAGCAATTTCTGTCGACGGCGCAAGACGAGGCAATCGTTCTTCATCCAAATCAATCCAGTCAAGAATTGTCTGAGACCATTCATTTTTGTCTTTTCGAGAATCCATAAACCAGGTTAGATTAGCACAGTCCCAAGAGGTGATATAATCACCTGTGCATTTGTAGATGAGGTAGTCCTTACAATCAAGGAATTTGTACGTTGCGTCATATATTTGGGGTGCTTCTTCTTTTAACCAGACGATTTTACCGATGATGTCCTTTCCACTTGGAATGCCACCGGTTATTCTTAGCATCCTAAGCATCCGGATTGGGTTGGATACAATATCCTTATTCTGCTTGGCTGCACGTGTATCCAACCAAATCATGCAATTCATCAGAGGAGTACCATCTTTGTCAACAGGAATCGTACCCATCATTTGAGTGGAAAATGTAAGTCCAATGATATCTTCTGGCTTGACCTCACTCTCCTTCAAAACTCGATGAGTAGTAGCACAAATTGCTTGCCACCAATGTTCATTGGGATCTTGTTCAGCCCACCCGGGCTTGGGATACAAAACAGGGTAGGCAGCTTCTGTGGATGCAATAATCTTGCCATTCACATCAACTATTGATGCCTTATTGCCGCTTGTGCCAACGTCGTGAGCAAGGACATAGCCTGTCATATCTCAACCTCTTGAATACCAATCTAGTAAGATAGGAAAGAGGACGAGAAATACATTTCGTTTCTTAGAAAATCGGTTTCTTATAGCAAAGCGGATAGAATTACTTCAGAAAATACTCCTGTGCTACTCGACCTGTTCCATCGAATTGCACTCCTTCCATTTCAAGTAAATCCCGTTTCATTTCAGGACCCCCACGATATTTTCCGACACTTCTATTCATTCTAATGGAACGATGACAGGGGACTATAAACGGAAACGGATTGTTCGCTAGTGCATTTCCAACAGCTCGAACGCCCCTAGTACCCGCCTTTCTTGCAACCCAAGCGTAAGAAGTAGTCATTCCGCGAGGAATCATACGTTCTGCCTCTAATACTCGTAGCTGGAAGGGCGTGCATATTGATTTGTCAACACGCGCCATCGAGATAGTAACATCCTCACCATTACAGAAATCTATAATGAATGTGACAATATCATCTACTCCTATCTTTGTCGCTTTTGCTTCTGGAGCACGTTTCGTCAACCTTTCGAGAACATCTTCCTTCGAGCCAGGCAAAAAGACCCACTTCGCAATATCATCATCAAAGAGAATTGCACTGTATCCTCGAACGGTTTTGAAAAGTCTATATTTCATAGGTACAGGGTTCTTCAGGTGGCTGAAGATATTGCCTCTCGGAAATAACGAGTAGTTTTGCAAGCTAGATCATCTCATCTGCCATGTTCCGAATCTGTTCAATCATCTTTTTGAGCTTAACATCCTTGATACTATACAACTTGCGAGTACCATCACGACGAACAACAAGTATACCTGCTTTCACTAATTGAGTAAGATATGCGGAAACGGTTGATTGTGAAAGATCCATGTATGGAAAGATATCACATTGGCATTGTTCACCATCGATGAGGAAGTCTACTATCTTCAATCTCACAGGATTGCTTAGTGCCTTGTGAAAGTCAGATCTCCATTCTAGTGTTTTTTCTGTGCTCATACAGCATCCTCCTTGATTAATCGCATCAACCTGGCTTCGGTGATAATGGCTTCCTCTATTTGTGCCGCTGTCGGATTACTCTTCAATATTCTTTCGCCCACCTTTATTGCTCTGTATCGGATTCCTAATCGTATTGCTTCTTCACTACCAGCTGATTCCTGAGTGTAATCGATAATGTTTCTGTGCTTTGATACTGCTTCATTTATTCGACCGAGAAAACCAGTCTGGCTACATGAACACTGGCCAACTGGCATGAAAACAGTCACCTGCACCTTGTCTGACAAGCCCGTAGTCTCCTTTACACCTTGTAAACAATAATAGGAAAGCTCGATTTAAAGATAGACCTCAATGAAAACTTCACTCAAGAGAGAGTTCATCCCCAATTTTAAAAGGAACTTCCTCCCGCGCATCTCCATGCTTTACAGCTATCTCCAGAGTACCATAACTACCAGTAACTATGAAGATTCCTCTATCAGGACCTAGAAAGTATGTTGGATACCATTGAACATTCCATCTAAGATCTGATGTAGCCAGAAGATATTGGATTTTATCTGCAGGGGGTATGTTTGTTATTATATTTCCAAACCTATCAATCCGAACGACTTCTCCCTTTCGTTCGTTCTGATTGAATTTCAGGGATACCCCCAATGATTGTTTGAATCCACCTAGAACCTTCCCAGATTGATTCCGGATGAAATACGCCGCAGCAGGAGCAAAGACGTCTCGCCCATGGAAGGTGTTAGAGGCGTCTTCATCAATAATGATGGTCGATATGCTTTCAACACCGTCCGAGGCAGTTGCGGGATAGAGAAGGCCATTGTCAGGACCAATGAATGTGTAATTCTTTGTCTTGACAAGAACAGGATCCCTACCGGTTCCAACACCTGGGTCTACAACACATACAAACACGGTACCTCTGGGGAAAGAATTGTAGCTATTTAGAAGAACCCAAGCACCTTCCCGGATAGACTGTGGGGGAATCGTGTGCGTTAGATCAACAATTTGCTCAGTGGGACAGAGTGAGTAAATGACTCCTTTCATCACACCAACATATTCAGATTCTCCAAAATCAGTTAACAGAACAATCATGGCGTCACGCTCTTTTATTCCACTTTTACAAGACGTATCTCATTATAATCTGTGATTACGCGAATATATCCCCGTAGCATCTCATCAGTTGATTCTTGACCAGTATCAACTTTTAGAGTACCATCCTCAATTCCTCTGAGCTTAGCAGGTGTACTAATTACGGTGACATGATCTTTTCCAACGAGGTCAATGATTTTTGGACTGATTTGTTGGTTCCCTCTTCCAAAAAGCATACCCTGATGACCAATAGGCGAAACAATAACCCAAGTCTTGGATGGGTCTTTGACGGTTTCCATCAGGGATGTTTCATTTACATCATTAAGAACAGATGTAGATGTGTATACATCAACGCCCAAAGTTGTCTTCTTGATATTCAAAAGAACTGCAACAGTCTTTACAGTGGTTCCCGGACCAAGAATATACACGCCGTCTGGAATCATTTCATCAATAACAAAACGAGCTATTGCTTCTTGGGCCTCTGCTTCATCAATGGTTTCGGGACTTGCTTGTTTGGCCCCTTGAAAGCGTGCTGGAACTGATGGACCTCTGAGATAGCCGTACAATTGTATGATGAACCGATCCTCACGGAATGCTGCTTCATCAGCATCCATAATCTCAAACTCTGCACTAGTTGCTGCGCCTTGAAGCATCAAGCGAATTACTTCAGCTGCATCTCGGGGATTGATAACAAAGATTCCGGAATACATTTTCACGCCGGATGGAACACCAATGACAAGGAGGCCATCCAGTTCGTGTTCATTCACCGCGTCAAGAATATCGCGCGCTGTACCATCACCACCAACAAAAACAAGCAAACGAACACCGGCTTCGTACAGTGCTAAAGTACATAGACGTGTATCATCAGCGGAGGTTTCTGAATCTATAGAAGCTTCAACAATATCCATCGCAAATTCTGCAGTTTGAACGCAGTCCGCACCCATAGGACCAGGACAGGTAACAAAGGAAACCTTGGGGAAGTTACTAACTTTCAGTAAGTCCTTTAGGGTCTCTAAGAATTCACTTGCACGTAGTGGAGCAATTGGCTTCGCTCCTCTTCTCCTAGCTTCATCAACTACACCATCAGTCCCCTTCAGACCAACTCTACCGCCCATCCCTGCGATTGGGTTGATGAGTAAACCTATCTTCATAGACACACCACTGATTAGTTCATGTTTACTCCGATGCGAGTACGCTTTAGCCCTTACGCTTCTGTGACAGCCAAAAATTAGGCTTTAAGAGCTCCAACTTCAGCAGCAGACTGAATCCAGAAACAGACACGAACTAGGATTTCTTCAAGGAATCTCGGCTTATCACTGGGTTTTGCATCTTCAGGCCATCGATTCTTTCGGTACTCGTCGAATCTCTCAAAGGTTCTACCATATTGGGTCGTGAGGGGGATGGTCACATACTTGTCAGCAATTGTAACGAGTGCCCTGACGAGGAGAACATAATCAAATTCTAGCTTCATGAGCCATTTTGTTATGGATTTGAAGAACTTCCGAGAGTCGACATCTTCCCATCCTAAATCCATTAAGTCCTCTCTCTTTTCCACAACGATTCTTTCAGAATTGAATTCGCATTTCTTGTCATAGCGGCATTTAGCACGGACATATATCTTTTTGTCTGAGAACCACACGGAAATCTCATGATCACCCTTCTTCTGCATCTTTACTTTGTGCTTGCCTGAAGGGAACGTGAGTTCAAGAACTCCTTTCTTCCTGTACTTGGTATCATTCTTGAAATAGAGATTAAGCGCCCAAGCTAAAGGTGGTAGAGTATTTACCGGATAGAGCTCTTCTTTATCAACCATCTTAGGTACACCAATCCCAAAC
>JARGGA010000055.1 GCA_029210805.1 Candidatus Thorarchaeota archaeon | reverse complement strand
GTGTCTTCTTATCGAAGAATTCACCTGGATAGTTTGAGGGCACACTGGCGATGTCATATGCAATTTGAACGAAGTAGGAATCCATGTATTTTCGCATCTGAGTCATTCCTCGTAAAAGGCCGGTCATCTCAGTTCCATGAATTCGTATTCTTATGCAGTATTTCGTTCGTGAATCCATCATGATTTCACTAGGGAAGGGAAGTCGATAGAATGCAGATAGAACACAATCTATATTCTCAGAAAGTTCAACGAAGAAATAGATGTACAGAGGTTGTTCGATTTTTTTGAGAATCCATCGATAGCCCTTTATAATTCCGGCTTCTTCTAAGCGGTCCAATCTTCGTTTCACTTGTGTTTCTGAAAGGTCAATAATATCACCGAGTTCGCGAAGTGTTCCCTTGGATTCTACCTTCAGTTCGCTTGCTAAGATAATGTCTTTCTCATCAAACTCAATTGGTTGAGGATTATCGTCAAGTTTTATCTCAACCGCATCACCAGATGCGATACATCCTTCAGATTCACGCATCCACTGACTCCAATCCCAATTCCAACCCTTTTCATAATCAAAATAGGTGAAGTCCCCACGTACTGATTCATAATCCAAATTTTCGAAGTAATAGTCTCCAAATTTTCGAAGTAATCTCTCTATCAGAGATTTCGACTTAAGAGGAATAAAACTCCCTTCGCAGATAATGACAGCACCATCTCATATCGAAATAGCAACTCACCAGGATATGCCCAAAATCAAGAGTCTATTGGAATCTGTAAATGGCCCCATAGAGGGAATTGATCCTGATTTCACACGATTCTTTGTTTTTCGAGATGAAACCAACAAGAAAATCTTAGGGTGTGTTGGTTTGGAAATATTCGCAGGTGCTGCATTACTTCGGTCTTTGGCGATAGATCCGAAACAACAGGGAAACAAACTAGGTTCAAAACTTATCAACAGGCGTCTCAGTGAAGCTGTTGACTCCGGTGCAGACACGGTATACCTATGCACAGCAAAAGCACCTTCACTCACAAGAAAAATGGGTTTATCGGAATCGATTTGGATGAGGTCCCAGGCGATATACGCAAGTCTGAATTATTTGCCAGTAGGTGTCCACGCGTTGCGGCATTCATGAAAAAACAAATCATCTGACAAGAATCTGACCTACGTTCCCAGATCCATTTCACGACGTCGAGAATTAGTCAAACATCAATTCGTCAGAAGTTATACTACCACCTTTCGGTTCTTTTCACCTCACCACCAAAGGTCTATCAGGGGGTTAAACACTGATAGTATAGAGGTTGGTTTGATTTCAATGTCCTATTCAGACCGGATTGAAATAGCATCTTATGAAGACTTGGAGGCAATCCAAAGTTTCTTAGAATCGGTTGACGAGCCTACTGATGATATTGATCCTGATTTCACAAGATTCTTCATTGTTCGGGATGAAGCGCAAAATAGAATCATAGGATGCGTTGGTCTGGAAATATTCACAGGCAGGGCAATGCTAAGATCTTTTGCAATCGACCCAGAGTATCAAGAAACTGAAATGGGTTCTAGTCTCGTCAGGAAACTTCTAGATGATGCATTTGACGCAGGTTCGGAAGCGGTATACGTGTGTGCAGCAAACGCACCTGACTTCTTCTGGAATAATGAATTCATTGGAATCGATTTTGACGACATTCCAAGAGAGATTCGCGATTCTGGGTTATTCACGAAAGATTGTCCGCGTGTTGCGGCATTTGTGAGGAAACGAATCCTATAGTAGTACATCGAACCCTTTTTCATTCTCACAATACTCTCTACGCATATGGAACTCGAAGATGCAATCAAAGCCCTTCCAAAAGCTGAGCATCATGTTCATCTATTAGGAGCCATAAAACCATCGACTTTGATGAGGGCAATCACAGAAACTGGTATTGATTCACCATACGAATCAATCGATGACATAGAGAGAGCTTTTGAATTCAAGAATTTTGCACATTTTATCTCTGTCTACAAACAGACAATTGACTTGATTACAGAAGAGAAATATTTCGAACCTATGGCGTATGAACTCCTTGAGAAAAGTAAGGAGTGCAATGTGAAGTATGTGGAGATAAGTTTCTCAGCCCCTGACCATACTCGAGCTGGACTTGATTTTGAATTAATGATGAAAGCAATTGAGCGAGGCGTCAGTAGAGGGTATTCGGATTTCGGTGTCAAAGCAGACATCAGGATTGATATTGTCCGCAGTTATGGATTGAAGAGCGCAATGGAATCGTTGGATTTGATTGAGAGTAGACCAGATGGAATTGTATCTATAGATATTGGAGGTTCAGAGAAAGAGCATCCACCAGAACCATATTCAGTTGTTTATGACAGAGCTAGAGAAATGGGACTACATACGGTCGCCCATGCCGGAGAAGCCGCGGGTCCTCATTCAATATGGGGAGCTGTTAAACATCTTGGAGTTGAGAGGATTGGTCATGGCGTTGCTGCGATTCATGATGAAACCTTGATGACATATCTCGAAGAAAAGGGGGTTACCATTGAATCATGTCCGGTAAGCAATGTCCGTACAAAAGTTGTTAGCTCATTGAGAGAGCATCCTATTCGAACTTTTTTTGATCGAGGACTATCGTTAACCGTGAACAGCGACGATCCTACATTCTTTGAAACAGATATGAATAACGAGTATATCCAGCTAAATCAAGTTCTAGGATTTACCCTTCAGGAGCTATTCCAAATCTCACTCAATGCAATTCAGTGTTCATTCATAGATGAGGCAACCAAACAACGAATGGACGTAGAATTCCGAAATGAGTATTCGAGAGTACTTGATGCTATTGAGATGTAGATAAGCACCCTGCGCTTGTCATCACTGCCTTATACTGATTTTCAGAATTCTCTGAAATGAGGCTGAATTAGTGAGAATTCTTCATGCGATTATGATAGTGATGCACCTCTCAAGTATTAGCATGGAAGGTCCCTTGTACGCTGCCAGTTCTTCTATCGAATACACCTTTTCGGATTATGAAGGTACGAGCGCGTTCACCCTTGAAGAGTGCACATCCATTATCGTGACAGAGAATGCATCAAAAGATGGCAGACCAATTTTGATGAAAAATAGGGATTCTTCAGAAACAAATAATGTCCCAACCTATATTCCAGCCACCAATACTACCTACGCTTATGCCGCAGTCAATTCGATGTGGATGGGAATAAATGAGAAGGGACTTGCGGTGATGAATACAGCAATGCCATATCTTTCAGATATGCCATCGCCAGGCTCGTTTAATGGACTGCTCAACCGGCGGATTCTCAAATACTGTGAGAACGTTTCAGACCTCAAACATAAGCTCGATATGAAGAGTTCCCTACTATACTCAGATGCAGGATTTGGTGGCGTTTCCATTGCGACGTGTGTAGGTGTTGTTGACAGGGATGGAAGAGGGGCATTCTTTGAAATTAGCGACATCGGATATTCAATGGAAGAAGTAGTGGATGGGTATCAATCGCGTGCAAATCACCCAAGAACATATCCTGGACTTGCGAGTGGACCGAACGGCCGTGATGAGTATGCATTAGAGGCACTTGATGAAATCTATGAAGAAAAAGGGATTATCTCGTGGGAGGACGTTGCACAAAGAGTGTCTAGATATGTGAACAAAAAGGAGTCTACAATGACAGGATTCACCATCGGAGGGGAGATCTGCAATGATAATACGGTGTCAGCAATGGTTGCAGTAAGTGGTGATGTAAGATATGAAGGAAAACTCAACATTATGTGGTGCGAATATGGACTCGTGCCAATAGTGGGAGTTTTCCTACCATCCATGGTGTATGGAGGCACTCCACCTTCAGTCCTTCAAGAAATGGTCAATTACACGCAGGAGAAAGTCGAGTATGCACATGGTGTGTATGAAGATATCTACATCGCTAGTCGCGTACGAGAGATTCAAAATTATTCCTTTACTGCAGAAAACTATGCTGCAAAGCAGTACAACAGATTAATCGAGCAAGTACCCCTTGGACTTTCAGATGATGATTTGTCCAGTACATTAAGGGATTATATCGATCTCACAGTTTCGGTATGTGCGGATATGTATGTGAATGAGACTTCACAAATGCCGGATTATGCAGTAAATTTCAATGTCACTGCAGAGCCATCTGCAACCTATACTTCGACACCGTCTACTATCACAGATACTTCAACATCAAACACATCCGGAACAATTACGCAGAGCACAGATTATCCAACGATTCCCGAGGCGGGGGATTATTCCGAACTTCTACGTCCAGTTATTGGTTTTTCATCTGGCATAGTACCAATGATAGTACTCATTGCATATCTTAATCGAAAATGGAAGTGAAATAGTGGTTATTATTCACGGGGTCCATTCTACATCCGGAACTGGCTCAAGAAGAACTATGAGAGCGAGAACAATGTAGCCAAATAGGCCAATGAGGTAGAAGAGGCTGAATAGAACCCACAGGTATGTTTCATATGTAGCAATAACATTGAAGGGGACGTTGTTTTCCGGCAGAAACATGATGGATTCCCAACCCATCATCATTAATGAATCAGGTATATCTGATAGATCTATCGCGGTTTGTGATTTGTTAATATTGGCTTGATACATGTGCTGGTCAATAAAGTGTCCAACAGGTCCAAAACCGGTCCCATTGAAAAGATTCAGTCCCCACTCCGACTCAGTACCATATACATCTGCGATATCACAGGCAAAGTGGGCTCCTCGACTAATTCCAACATATGAACCTCCATTCCTCAAGTACTCCCGAATTTTCTCCTTACCTTCTGATCTTAATTTCACAGAATATTCAGGAAGATTTCCGGGAGGAAATACGACAATATCATAGTTGTAGAGCTCATTATCCATGACGTCATTCTCGTCGATGTAGTCAACTGTCGAACCCATCCATTCGAACATTGCTTGACTTGCATTCTTACATGAGTAGGATATCTCAGTTGTAGAACCATTGAAAATGGCTACCTTTACTGTTGCCATATTTGCACTAGTAGCCATATCATTTGTTTGTGTAAGTGATGAAATTTGGGTGCTTCCAGGCAGAAAAATACTGCCAAGAAGCAACATAATTACGAAAACATTTCTATCCATTATTCATTCCCCCCGATTCTTATAGTGAATCGGTATGAAAATTAACAATGAGGGATGTTCAGCCTAGTAAATAAGGCTCATTTTGGCGCAATCATCAATCCAAGATTAAGATTTACCTTCTTCACATCTGACAGAAAAGGAAATGTACTCTATATGCTTGTGTTGCTATCATATATTCAATTCATTTGTTCTTGAGGAAATTACCATGGCAGATGTTGAAATGACAACAGGCACAATAATACTGCTTGCGGCGACATTTCTGATGTTCGTATTTTGTGCGTTAGGACTTGTGCTCTTTGCAGGCAACTCGGTTTTTGTGTTGATTCTGATCAGCCCAGTTCTTGGGATTTTGGCAACGTACTCAGCTGCAACAGATAGAGATATGGCAACTTTCGTGAGTCCCCAGGTAGATTTACGACTCGTAAATACATTGGTGAGTCATGTGCGGCATCAACCTTTGGAGGAATTGCCGTCCTGATGAATTCGGTTTTTCTTGCGATTTTTGGTCTGATTCTATCTGATATCTTTGATGCAAATATGTACTTCATTACTCTTATCTTACTGCTCGGAACTGTATTGACAGCTGTTGGGTCTTATGTTGCTTGGAGAGAGTGGGAAGGCTAGTTGTTGAAACATATGGATTTGACTCAGTTCAAGAACCTCAAGCATTTCTCTGGCATGGGAAAGACACAAAATGGATCTTCGAGGATTGATTTGCGGATTATAGGGTGTACCTGTGCCGGTCTAAGAACTCCTGTCGTTAGGCCTTGTAAAAACTTGAGAGCGACTGTATGTGGGTTTTTCTTCAGCCTGCAAAACATCCATCTATCCTCTTGAACAGGCGTCCATTCTAGAACAACAAATGGGCAACTTCGCCATCCCTATCCTCTGGAGTAAAGTCCTCTTCAAAAGGTGTAAGTGTACACCCTTCAAGACCTATCATGTAGCTTCCATGGATAAGTGTTGAAATCGGAATTACAAGGGTTAAGGTCGCACCATCAACATAACTACGAGATGAATACGACGATACACCCATCGAACCATTCTCATAACTCAACACATAGACATAGGCACTGCTATCGTCTGAAAGTCCTTTTGCGACTACAATTATTTCGTACCGATAGGTAATCGTAGCGTTGCTTTCCACGATATTTCCATCTACCGTTAGCTGTAGATATAATTCGGTACCGTTCAGGTATGATCTGATCTCCACGATATCGATGTCTGCATCAGTGACATCTCCAGGTAGGTCTGAGTGTACTATGTTTGTTCTATGGACAGGTTGTTGCCCAACCACAATGACGCCTACTATTGCCACTATTATGATAATGACCATAGCAGTGAAACGAGTCTTAAGAGAAGTCATTCTCAGATGATCCGATAATTTTCTTTCCTCTGTTTGTTCGAATGGTTCTCTTGGATTATCTGATCTATTCTTCATTGCTTTCCGTGCCGCGTATATGATCAGTACTGCTATTAGAATTAAGAAGGGTATGAAAGAGAATAGAGATATTGTCACTGTCGGAGTGCCCTGTTGTATTAAGACCATCTTTAAACCTACCACGAGATGTCAATGTAGGAAGAAGTATTTACGTTTTCCGTTGAAATTTTAGAAATGATAGGACTTCATGGAATCATGTACTTCCAATTCTTTTGTAGTACCGTGATTGAAACCTTTGGATTTAACTCGGTTCAGGAATTGCATGAATTCCTGTGGCATGGGAAAGAAACCAAATGGACCTTCGAGGATTGATTTCCAGATTATAGAGTGTATCTATGTCGGTCGAGGAATTCCTGTCGTTTAGCCTTGTTAAAACTCGATAATGATTGCATGTAGCCTGTTATGCGCGACACAATATCAATCCCCATGTGTCCACACTTTGGACAGGTCAGCTTGTCGAGGTCATCAACTGATGCGAATCGAGCGTTACGCCAGTCTACCCCAGCCTGATAACCACACTCGCCACACCACATTACATCTTTTGTGAAAGACCAATAGCTACTCAAAGTGTTTCTGGCAATTTTCTTAGTAAGGGACCAGAGAGCATCAGGGTCGGGATTAGCCTCACCAAGGTAGATGTGAGTCAGTGCGCCACCATCCATGTATGGATGGAACATGCCTTCTTTCTTGATCCTGTCACTCAAAGACAAATCAGCACCAACATCCACCGCAGTACTGTTTGTGTAGTAGACGTTAGGCGCTTGCCCCTTCAGATATTTCCTGATACCGGGATACATGCGGTAATCCTTGGAAGCTAAACGTCCAGCCGCACTCTCTGCAGGAGTACGGGTCACACCGAAGGAAAGACCAGTTTCATCTTCGAATTCTCCCGCCTTCTCTTTCAGATACTTGAGTACCTTGATTCCGAAACGTGTTCCCTCCCTCTCATGAAGAGATTGTCCAGTCATTATCTGGCTCATCTCGTCAAATCCGACAGTTCCGAGGAGAAACTCTCTCTTGGTCATGTCGATGAGGGGATCACCATTTGGTTTAGGTTGGGTATAGAATGGAACACTGCCGCTAGCAATGAGTTTGTCCATGAGTCGTTTCTTCTCAAGAATAACCTCTTTGCTCAGTTCAATATAATCATCCACTTTTGCGAAGAACCTGTCTTCATCGGTACGACCAATGTAAGCAGCTCGGCCAAAGTTCGGAGTCACCATTTGGGATGCTCCAAAGACCATGTTCCCCGAAAGAAACTCCTCTAACTCTTCATCCGTACTTGCAGTCCACAAGTGAGAGCAGCAACTACTGCAGCCAGCCTCAATACTTGAGCGCCAGTTCATGTAATTCTCAAAGTAGGGTGAACCAAATTTAGCAGTGAGTTCAGCAACCTTGTGCCAGGATTCATCGTTTTCAGGTCCCATGAACTCCTCACGAAGAACGATATTTGGCTTGGGAAAGTTGAATCCTTTGCCCTTTGCATCTCCAGCAATCATAACATCCATGAAGGCATCAAAGAACATACGTGCCTCGTCTTCAAAGTCACCATAGGTGGTCTCTGTAACCTTCCCGCCGGGTAAGACCGCGGGGACATTCTTCATGATTTTTGGAATTCCGGGGGTCAGGTCGACACTTGAAAAGATAACCTGACCACCACGGGCAACGTATTGTTGTGTAAGGGTAAAGATGAGCTGCTGTGCAGCTTGCTTGATTTTCTTGTAAGAGAGATCTCGCATATAGGGAGCGAGGAATGTGTTATAGAAGAAGTAACCCTGTCCTCCAGCAAATGAGCTCTGAGCTGCCGCAAGCCAGATAGCAGAATGATTCACTGCAACATGAAGATGCTGAGCAGGACCAGCGGCACTTGAATGAAGTCCACCCAGTCCATCAGGGGCTATACCCAGCTGGAGAATCTGTCGCATATCCCAAGTAGCACAGTAATCGCGGGTTGAGAAGTACTCACGGTCTTTGATGTAAATATCGCCGCGTAGGTGAGCATCTGCCAAATGTGGAGGAATTGAAAGGTACGTGTGCTGTTCCATCACTTGATCGTGAACAAGCTTGGCTATGGTTTCCGGATTTCGCATGAGGTTAGCGTTTGAGGTATACTCAGAAGGTGCGTTGATTAGCAGATCCAAATCGTGCATGGGGATTCCAACACGTGTGTACAGAATACGTTCCTTTTCCAATCCAAATTCTGCAAGAACTGAGTTGCACATCTCTCTGATGAGTGGCCCAGATAGGAACTTAATGCCTGATGCAGCAATTCGGTCCATTACTCGAGTTGCAACAAGATGAGCATCAGCGCGGGTTAGTTTGGCTTCAAGAATGAGGCTGTCAATTATCTTTTGTACCTCGAAAGAAACCATAGTACCACTTGTGGTTCTAACCTTTGGGAGTCTCTTCTCTCTAGCATGCATGTCCTCGTTTTCGTCAGTGATCGATGGTCGTATGTCAGTCAAAGCCTAGTTCATCCCCAATTGTGTGCGAACATCCTCTACTGTGGGAACGTCGCCACTGTAGAGCATCTTGAGAGTGCCATCATTTTCTACAAGGATACTTGGTGTAGATGATATGAACACTTGATTTTCGAGCAGTCTAAACTCAAAATCAGGATCCATTTTCAGAAGGTCAATAGTTTCTACAGTTATCTCACTATTGAGAAGGGCTTCTTCAACAACCATCTTGGCTGCTGGACAATTTACACAATTCTTCTGCGTAATAAGATATACTGTAGTCAACGGAATAACAATTCCTCCCGGCGGCTGCTCAACACGAAGTGCCACACATCCCCTTGTGGCCTGTAGTCATCTTCATACGTTGAATAAAAGAGTTGTTCCACTCGGAGATGTTCTCTGGATTGAAAAGAGTGGAGTTTCGCGATACCCTATTCTGTGGCATAGACCTCAGGTATCAGTCTGGATTTTACCTATTATACTCATACAAGTTGTGAAAGTATCTAAGGCTTCTAGATGCAGCTTTTGTGCAACTGAACAATGTGAAACCGAATAAATTTCTAGTAAAAGATACCAAGTAGTTGGACAGAAATATTTGCGGCCAATTCGCGCGGAACATTTTCTATAAACCGACAGGGTTCTCGAAATCAAGATAGGTTGATACTTGATTCCTAATCCATCAGAAACCTAGAATAGGAAGACCGGCAAGGAGCAAATAGGTTCAGGAACTATAGAGGTTCAATAGCACTGAATCGGATATTAGGATGATTACAATGCCTTCATACCTTCGAGCAAGGGATCCTGTTGATGGATGGACTCGCATAATCAGAAAAATCATGCAGAGTGGAATGCTGCGTGTTGACGAACGTGGCATCGAAACGCGTTGGTGTGATAATGTGATGATTCACATCATGAACCCACTTCAGAATCGAGTTACAGAATTGTACCCTTTCAGTGAGAAAGTGCTCAAGGAAAAATATGCAACTCAACTTCTCAACCCTGATAGAATGAATTTCGACTACACATATGGAGAGCGATTGAACGCGTGGGGAGATGGGGAGATAAATCAGATTGAGTACGTTATCAAGAAACTGAAAGAGAGTCCTAAAAGCCGAAGGGCACTTGCAACAACATGGGATCCCAGAAAAGATACGATTACAGATGAGGTGCCTTGCTTGAATCACTTTGTCTTCATGACAAGAAACGAGGTCCTTGACATGTCTGTGATGATACGTTCTAATGATATGTTCGGAGCGTGGCTAGCAAACGTCTATGCTTTGGGAGAACTTCTGACCTATGTGGCCAACAAAACCAATCTTGAGTTTGGCACAGTCACAACGGTTTCTGTCAATGCGCATGTATACAGTCACGACTGGGAAAAAGCTGCAACTATCTAGGAAACTAGAATCGTGACATTCATATAGTCCTTTAACTTGAAAAGGGTAAGTCAGTTACCCAGTGTAACCATATAATTTGACGTCATTACATTCATGGAGAGACTTAGATTTGGACAACAAGGACAAATTACTCATCTCAATCCTTCGAGATAACGGTAGAACAAGCCTTTCAGACCTTGGAAAGGAACTAGGTATGTCGCATGTTGCTGTTAGTAAGCGACTGGAAAAGCTCGTTTCCCCTCAGGTTGATGAAAATGGACATAAAACACCTCCAATTGTTAGGGTTACAGCTGGAGTAAATGCAGATACACTGCAAATGAAAATGCTATTTATGGGTCTCGAAACAGAAAACATGGAAGTCACTGATCGCATCCTAAAGAAATATTCAGATTGTCCAAGATTGGTTATGCTTGCTCCTGTAACAGGTAGGTATAATCTCTTTGCGGTGATGGTAGCAGAGGACACATTCTCACTGGAATCAATTCTTGGCACCTGTTCAATCAGAACCGAATCTGGAATACGACGATCAGAAACATGGTTTGGTAACTCACCAATGGCACCTGAATACATCAATCTCGATTTGAGTCCTTCAAGGGGAGGGAAGACCGCATCGTGCGGAAGAGATTGTGGAGCGTGTAAGAGATTCACGTCAGAGAGATGTGTAGGATGCCCGGCAGGTATTTCATACAGAGGCACAATTTACGCATCGCCCCTAACAGAAGCTAAAAGAGGAAACAAGAAAGAGTAACAGTTAACTCGGCGTAACGCATAGCCGTTCCTGTGAAACCCATGAGTGATGTATTAATCCATGAACTTGCCGTAGTTGACAACGGTGCCCAAATCGGAAAAGGAACGCGTATCTGGCATTTTGTCCACGTTAGAGGTACGGCTAAAATAGGTGAGGGCTGTAACATTGGAAAAGGAGTATATATTGATGGGGATGTCGAGATAGGCAATAATGTGAAAATTCAGAATGGAGTATCAGTCTATCATGGTGTTACCATAGAGGATGACGTATTCTGCGGCCCACATATGACATTTACAAATGATATGTATCCAAGAGCGTTCGGCGATACATTCGAGGTCTCAAAAACGCTTGTCAAGAAAGGAGCATCCATTGGTGCACATGCAACCATTGTATGTGATACGACACTAGGTGAGTATTGCATGGTGGGGAGTGGGTCCGTTGTTACCAGAGATGTTCCAGCAAATGGTCTTGTTGTAGGCAATCCAGCTAGGTTGATTGGATTCGTATGTACCTGTGGAAAGCCACTGAACGAAGTGATTTCGAAGAACGAAAAGATTGTCGTTCTACTTTGTTCTCCCTGTGATGAGCAAGTTATGATCCCTACTGAAACTTACGAGAAAAAGGTCAGGTAATACAAGAGTGACACATCTATACAAGAAATTCGTTAACGAACGAGTAATCGCACTTCTTTCAGATGTAGAGAGGATTCGTAATTGTACCGTGATTGCGCATATTGACCATGGAAAGACTACGCTTAGTGATTCACTGATAGCCGCATCTGGACTCCTTTCAAAAGATGTAGCGGCAAAAGCGAGATTGTTAGACTACGACCAAATAGAACAACAGCGAGGCATTACCATTAAAGCATCAGGAATTTCACTGATTCATGAATTTGAAGAACATGATTATCTGATTCATTTGATTGATACTCCGGGACATATCGATTTCTCCAGTCATGTGACTCGTGGCCTCAGATTGACTGATGGTGCGGTTATTGTGGTTGATGCAATCGAGGGACTCATGGTTCAAACCGATACTGTAACACGTCAAGCGATGCAAGAATTGGTTAGACCGATATTATTCCTGAATAAATTGGACCGGTTAATCAACGAGAAGAAAATGGATGCAACAAAGGTAGCTGAAGAAATCTCACGTGTTGTAAGAGAGTTCAATGCCATGTTAGGAAAACATCTAGAGGATGACGTTCTAGAGAAGTGGGAAGTCTCATTCAGTAGAGGTTCTCTCTGTATTGGATCGGCTCTTGATAAATGGGCAATCGGGATTGAAAGCCTGTTGGAAAAAACAAATGGAATGAAGGACGCTGCAAGACTCTCTAAAGCATTTTCTGATCTACTTGAGGATGTGGTTCATACCTATAGAAAAGAGGTGGAATTTACACTATCTGAAAAATATCCTCTTGCAAGGAGCATTCTGAATGGATTAGTGAGAGTCGTTCCAAGTCCACCTATAGCGCAAGCATATAGAATTCCGACGTTCTGGGAGGGGGATTCCTCTTCAGATATTGGTAAGGGCCTTCTTACCTGCGATAAGAACAGCCCTCTACTATTGCTAGTTGGTGATGTGCAACCCGATCGGCATGCAGGATTAGTTGCCGCGGTTCGAATTTTCTCAGGAACATTGAAACGTGGAAAACCCCTTAAAAACCTAAGAACAGGACTCGAAGGAAAAACACTACAGATAGGTCTCTTCATGTCAAAATCAAGAGTTGCACATGACGAAATTCCGGCGGGAAATCTAGGATTCATTTCTGGAATAAAGGAAATTAGCACGGGAGATACATTAGTTGAAGTTGGTACAGAACAGGTAGTACCAATGAAGATGCTTCAATATCCGACCGAGCCAGTCGTGACATATACTGT
>JARGGA010000605.1 GCA_029210805.1 Candidatus Thorarchaeota archaeon | reverse complement strand
GCCACGCTACCAATTCTGAGTTTCTACCAAGGCGGAATTGGATGTGGGTCACCCGGTGGACTTGAAAGAGCCATTCCTTTTTCACCTCCAAGTCCCACTTGTACGGGGAACTACCTCAGCTAATTCCTCGAATACAAAAAAGACAAAGAGAAGGTAAAACCCACAGATGAGCTCTATAAAACAGTCAAATACAATTTAAGGAGCTAAGAACTTACAGATAGTAATTCATGTCACTAATTATCAAAAGACAACTTGCACAGATGGCAAAAGATAATGTGTTAGAGCATAAACTATTATCCCAGTTAGAACGAGAATTGAATGATTTATCACTCGAATTCGATGATGAGCCCTCCACATTCGGTTGGGATCTAATGTGTTTCAAGATTCACCGAATTCTTCGTGAAGACGCTTCAACTAGTAGGGCCGTCATTAGGCAATGGGATATGTTTTGGTCAAATACATCCAAACAACACAGGTATTCAACAAATCTGAACTATGATTGTCCACGAGTCTATACAATCCTTGATACATGTGAAGCTGCTTTTTCAAGATTAGCTGCTGCATATACGAGTCTACGGAGCTTGCCACCAACTGAATTTGATAGAGGATACTTGGATTCATTCTTCAAGATAAGATTATCATGCAAACCAATCCTGACTCAAAATGAGAGAGAGTACTTCATACGTATTTTGGAAATGCAGACTTTCTCTCCATCTTTGCTAGGTAGGACGATGGAACAAACGACAAGTCATGCCTCAAAAATAGTTGCGAGATTGTCGAAAAAACACTATTTGACTGAACGAATAAGTATGGCATATGCTGCTGTTAGGATGAAAGTAATCTTCCTGATGATTGAAATGGACAGTCTAGATGCTAATCTTCCCATTAGCCTTTCGCACAAGAATCCTTGGATATACAGTTTATTCGACTGTAAGTATGGTAACAGATTTGTTCTTGTACATCTGATTGTTCCAGATCAAAAGCATGTTGAAGATCTTATTGATGATTGGTGCAAACGGATTCAAGAGATTCCCTGCGTAAGAGTTGTGAATGTATTCTATCGAGTAGAGACACAATCATGGCGTCATTTCAATTACGATTGGTTTGATGGAGAACGATGGAGAATTCCTGGAGAACTTTATGGCCCCCATATCAAAGCATCTTTCAATTCAAGTTCTCCTAGTCCGTTGGAGAAGGTTCCCCCCCCAAATCTTGAAGGATACCAACTCAGGAAGGAAGATGTGAGGATTCTATCTGAATTTTGGATGAATGGACCCCTCCCTCTTCGTTTAATTCGTGAGAGAGTGGGGATGGATTACACCTACGTACGAAAACGTCTTCGTGAGTTATTTGATCGGTCTATTATGAAGAAACGGATACAACCCTCGCAGTTTTTCGCAACAGAGGCATTAGTTCTGGTCGCAGAACTCCCCATAGAAAAGCATCATAGGCTATGTAGGGCACTTTCAGTTGTACCGGAGCTGTATTCAATGAGAACAAGTTCTGGTCATTCATTCATAATTCTTAGACTACCAGATGGGCAATCCCCGTTTCTTTCATCTGATTTGAGGGAACTTCTTGTTGGAAACAATCTCTGGTTAAATCAGTACATAGACATGATATTTGTCGATTGGGCATTTCCAATTGAAAGGTTCAATGAATATAAACACAAATGGATTGTCAGGGAGAGGGATTTCAGTACATGAAACAAAAAAGTGAAAGAATCATACTAATGAGTACTCTACCTCTACCTGAATTAATACTGAATCAATCAGATCTAAGGGAATCTCTTGCATTCCTCGGTGCAGAGTCTCTCCTTTGGAAGATGCTTTCACAACAGCTTGAAAAGAAATCTG
>JARGGA010000604.1 GCA_029210805.1 Candidatus Thorarchaeota archaeon | reverse complement strand
AGGTCGCGATACGGCCTTCATTGACAAGGAAGGATTCAGTTTCTTCCAGTTCTCGAGCAGTAGTATTGCGAACCTGATACTGACACAATTGACATTCATGGCATTGGGTGGTCTTCTGTCCGGATTCTCTGGAATCAGAACCTTAGTGAGCAGGATGGGGACAGGAACGAAACAGGCTGTCGTTGATGTAACAGCAACGCTCGGAAGGGAGTCTACGCAACAGGAAATGAATATCTTAGTAAGGGTCTTAGATTTGCTCTACGACTTGAGAGCCATTGCTGTAAGGAATTCTAAGATAACGATGGTCCTTTCCTATCTTGGGAAAATGGACCGGTATACAGAACTTGTAGCTAGAATCATATGGGGTCAAATCGTGCATCTTGCAGTTGGTTCTGTATTCTTATTGGGGGCTAGTGCCCTATCAACAAGCCTTGTTGGGAGCCTATTCGTATCCGGTCTGATGATATCTATGACATATCTAGGCATCAAGGCCATGGAACAGATTCGCGAGATGGGTCCCACAGAATATCTCAAACGGATAGCGATATACGAAGGCACTCCTATTAGTAAGAATCTCCGTAAGCTCTGGTCTGCAATAACAGGAAAGATGCCGGAGCTCAGTGGACTCACTCTTGACTTCACCGGCTCAACAATACGTGAAGTAGTAATTGATGTTTATACTGGGAAAGAAGTACTTCCCGGTACTACTACTTATATGCTTCCTGGAGGATAACGGAGTTAATGACAACTACTGGCGAGTTCTTATCTCAGTTTCTTAAACTCTTTGAAATACCGTCCGACAAGAAGGAGGAACTCTATGACCGGTCGGCTCAATTAGTCGAGATAGTAAAAGACGAGGAATTGTCGCTTAGCGATGAGCAATGTGTTGAAATCGACAATCAAATTATCAAATCTCTTGAAAAATCATTCTCGTTTGATTTGATTCAAGTAGCAATGAAAATTCTGGTCGTTGTCAATGAGAAGAGATACAAATCTATATTGTTTGAGGGGACTTCTGAAGATTTTGTCCCAATGGAATTTTACATGATTAATCTCCTCAGACAGAGAAATATGATTGCATTTGATGAGTTCCCAGTCTTTTCTGAAAATGCAACTATGCATTTCGAAAGCCACTTGTGTTCAAGGGTTGGGGCGATCACTCTCACTGATAGACAGATGATCGTACATGGAGCTTTTGATTATCTTCCAGTTGGAAACAACCCCATGATAAGACCCTTCTATGAGGAGGGTAAGGGTAAGCCAATTCTTGATGCTATCGACTTCTTCGATTATCATAATATTGAGAATATCCAGCTCATATGGAACTGGAAGAAGAAATCGATAGAAGTCAAGTATCGCACAAAGTACATTGAGTCAAAGGAGAGAATACTCTATGGTCCACTCTTCTTTAAGGCTGGATTACCTTCATCTGCTAAGATTAAGGAAGGAGCGCTCACCTTAGAAATCACGATGAGAGATGTACCATGGCGAGGACCGGGCAAGAAAGAACGGGCTGAGAAGTTCTATCGTAAGTTGAAGGAGCTCTCTGGTAGCTAGGAAACTTCATCATTCTAGCATCTCACAGCAAGAATCCTTCATCCTTTATTACCAATCCCTCTGAAAGCAGCTCTTATCCATACTTTTCACTCAACTCTGAACATACCTGTCTCTTCAATGCTTCCATGAAAAACTGAGAGGATACTTTGAAATTATTCGGTGCATAGAGTGCTCTTTGCTATCCTCTCCATCTTCTTATATTTTCGCATTACCATCCCAATGTCCATGAACTTATACGGTTCCCTCCTCTTGAGCATATGATAGCATGCCACAGCCAGCTCTCTCGCCACAGCCACTATA
>JARGGA010000054.1 GCA_029210805.1 Candidatus Thorarchaeota archaeon | reverse complement strand
TCAGTCAACGAGCTAGGTATTACACCACTTGACCCTTATCAAGCATGGGCTTGGCGAATTGAGGCTTTAGAGGGTGACAGATTGGAGGGAAATGTAACTTCGCAAAGACTACCCATTCATGTCCATATCTACCAGGATGCGGGCTATGAGGAACTCAGTTCATATCAAATCGAGGATGCAATCTACAGTCATTTTGGAATGGTAAGCATGTTTAATTTCATATCAAGTGGCGACACAACCTGGCTGTTGGTTCTCATAAACGACAATAATCTAACTCAAGAAACTCTGTACTACTGTAGAATTTATGACTCCCCAGTCAGAGTATTGATTGCAGCTGCTCTGACAATTGTACCATTAGTTATTACGGACCTGTTCATTATCACTGGTTCAATCGTATACTATAGAAAAAAACACTAACAAGGTTACTATTCAAATCTCGCCCTTCCCACCATTCTTACTTTCCAGATTCAGAAACCTTGGAGTGAGTAAAAGCAGCCCTATGAAACCTGATGACTCAATTATCAAAGTTGTTGACCTGATAAAGCTCCAATTGTATAATCGAAATACTAAGACCGCTGAAAGGAGTGTCAGAAGTTCCACAGCTAATAGTATTGCAGTATTTCTTGTGAGATTGGATGAACCGGCTTTGCTAACTACTTCCCTAAGAACAAAAGAGAGCATGTGGACTAAACATGTAACCGCAATTACCCCCATTGCTATCGCAGAAACTCTAACTACTTCAGCAATAAGACTTGAAACACCAAGAAAGCCGATGAAACTCACAATGGCTGTAACAAGTAGACAGATTTCTCCTAGATAGAACAAATTCAGCTGTCGATAGTCCATTTCAGGTTTGCCTTCTTCAGAGTACTCAGATGTAGATAGGACTGAACAAAGGAATCCAAAAAAGATCAGAATCATTCCTGGAATCGCCGCAAATATCGTGAAGAGAGGATCAAGGGACCATATTGCTTCCCCTGGAACACCATTATGAAACTCAGCGACGAGAGAATCAAATCTTAGCCCAGTTAAGACGATCCAGAAAAGCCCCCCACCAAATACACCAAGAAAAACCAATGCTGGTCCCAAATGAATTCGTTTCAATTCAGAATCCTCATGTATCTTGTCACGCAATTTAATAAATAAGTACCGGATTGCTGAATTTTATCCTCAGAATCGTTTCATTCCGTAGGAGTAACATCTCATCCTTCACACTATTTTACACCAAGTTGTTCAGGAAGACTAATTATTACGCATAATTCCATAGATTTTGAGGGAAATTATCATGAAATACCTGTTTTTGGCGACTGACGAAAATAAGATGCAGCTTTACCACCTCTTACTCAATGCAATTAATTTTCATGAGAAAGGCCATGAAGTTGCTGTCGTACTCGAGTGTGCATCCCCAAAACTCCTCATTGGTATTGTTGATGGAACCATCAAACTTCCTGTTTTTGACGTAGCAATGAAAATGAGGATAATTGATCATGCCTGTAAAGCATGTACTGCAGCATTTTCTGCAACCGAGGCAGCTGAGAAACTAAGCGTCCCACTAAAGGGCGAGCTAAAGGGACACAGTGATCTCCTGAAATTCGCAGAAGATGGCTACTCAATTATTACATTCTAAGATATTATGCCAGATATCATTCTGGGATATTTCTATGAAGAAAGTTACTGATTTCCTGCTTCATCTGGTCTAGGTGATTTCCTATCCAGATTACATGCCCAACATTCTCAAAACTGACCAATTTCGCATTGGGTATTGATGCCGCAGCATGTTCTGCGTGTAAAAAGGGGAGCACTCATCTGCTCTTCCATGGAGAATCAGCGTTGGAGTGATTATTGTTTCCAAATTTGGGAGGTTTACATGACGAAGTATCTCCATATCATTTTCAAGTCCGTCCTTTCGTAGGGTCAATGGGCAAGCAGTGCGGATGAATTCCTTATACCATACAATTTGCTGCGGCTCACTCAGCACATATTTTACCCGCTCATCGATCTGAAACTTATTCAGAGTTGAGTTTTCTTTGAACATTCTCTTCAGAGAATATGTAGTTCGATAGCGTGTGAGTACATCGAATAACCATACACCAACATCTAGAAGAAGATCCGAAGCGAATAATCTACCAACTACATTGTTCAACCAGTTATTCTCAGCTCTATATGGCAGAGTGACTGCACAAATCAACCCGAGTGCCCACACACGTTTAGGGTATTGCAGAGAGAAGACTAGGGCAACTGGTCCCCCTGCAGATGATCCAATAATGGCAGCTTTCTGAACATCCAATGAGTCCATGAGTGCGCGAATTACTTCCGCTTGTTCCTCGAATGATGGGCCCGTGTTCAGTGGAGTCTTTAGATAGCCAGGACGGGAGATAGCAAGTACCGAATAACCTTCATCGACCCAATCACGCATTGCAAAAATACCTTGATCATATCCTCCAGGAGCCCCATGAATTGCAATGATGGCAGGACCTTCACCGACAAGAGCGTACTCAATGGTACCTACTGATGTAGTTATGACTCTACTATTACTGTCAAGGGTGTGTTGTAGTTCCATTTTCCATTTTCTGAAATTGATTGCAGACCAGAGAAATAGTATTACCACCAATACGACTGTCGTTAATGCGATTTCTACCAACATCTAATTTCAGTTTCAGGAGAATGGTTCTTTGATAAGAGTTCTTTCGTGTATCTCTGATCATATCTGCCATCTTGCGCCGAACAACCTTCTTTATAGTACACAAGAGGAAGAAATTAACGAACAATAATGGCGTCCAGAAAGAAATTGCTCATCTCAGTAGTTCTCATTTTGGCGGGAATCATTTCTACTATTTTCGTCAGTATTGAAACCAATTCCGAAGTCATCATTCAAGGGCGGCTTGTGGGGTATAACATCGAAGTTGCGGGAGATTTTGCATACGTATCGAATAATGATGGTGTGGTGGTCATTGACAAGAGTGTCTACAATACGCCACTACGAATAGCGAATATTCCGTTGAGCAACGGTGCTTTTGGAATGGATATAGATGATGATTTGCTGTACATTGCAGGAACTTCAAACGGCCTCGTTATTGTTGATATTAGTGTTCCAGCAAGTCCAGTAATTCTAGGAAATGCCACTATTGGCGTTGCGTACAATGTCTTTGTTACAGACAATCGTGCATATACGGTAAACACGTATGGAGAACTTGGCATTGTTGATGTATCTAATGCATCTAACCCATCAGTGCTTGGGATATTTACTGTTGCCTCACGAGGGATTGATGTAGCAGTTGTCGGAGATATTGGGTATTTTGCGGCTCCTGATAGTGGTCTTGTCGTAGTTAATGTGAGTGATCCTTCATCTCTGGATGTAATTCAAACGTTACCCAATACAAATGGAGCTTGGGATATTTGTGTACATGAAGAGATTCTCTATCTTGGGCGACATGGAGGCGGTCTTAACATATACAACATATCATCTCCAGAAGATCCAACATGGCTTAGCTCGTTCAACGATGGGGGAGAAGTGTATGGTGTTTCGGGAGATGGAGAGTATCTAGTGTTAGCTGATCTGCAAGAAGGGGCTGAATTACTGGATGTTACAGATCCTGAAGACCCAATTTTACTTGCCAAGTATATGGATGCGGCACCTCATTCTGTATATTACGATGGAGTCTATGCTTACTTGGGTGACCAAGATAAAGAATTCATCTTGATAGACTTTGATGGTGATGAACCAATGGGGTACCCATCGCGCAGTCCGAACGTCGATTGGTTATGGGCAATCCCAATAATGTTGTTCGCGTTGGGAATTTCCGTCGTGGTTTTACCAGTTATTGCAGCAAAAATGAAGAAAACTCAATGATTTTGAAGGCGGTATGGCGCCGGGGATGAGACTTGTTCGATAATCAAGAGGTTATTCTGATTCGTTTCTGGCAGTTTCACGATAGTACTCAATGAGTGGAGGGTATTTTTCTTCATCGGGCGTCATTTTACGCTCTTTGATGTTGAGACCTTCGAAATCTGGAATGACATAGTCCTGATCGATGATTATGAATTGAGTTTCTGTGAGATTACTTTGGGCGGTATTGTATAGATATTTGTAAAAACGTTCGAAAATTTCCTGATTCACGGTTTTGTCAATATGGTCCATTGGAGCGTCGATTACTAAAAGAGTAGGAAGAGGAAGCATATTGCTGGAAGCTACTTTGTGTAGTGATAGAGCATAGCAAGTCTTCATCAATGTCTTCTTTCCAGCACTTCCGGCACTACCGAAATCCCATGCTTTGTTTCTATCCCCACCGGGAAGGATTTTTGGAATCCAGCTAACGCGATTTAGTTCAACTTGATCAGAATCTGTTACTCCTGGAAGGCCCACTTCGAGGAGCGCATCTAAGTAGGTCTGTTCGATTTCCTTGACGTATTTTTCAACTCGTTTGTTCTTCTCCCGTTCTTCTGTAATAGCTCGTTCTGTTTCATCTATGTCGGCTAGAAGCCGACTTGCACCCTTTTCAAGTTCGGCCACTTCTTGGACCATTCTCATCCCTTCACTAAGTCCACTAATTCTCTCCTCAATTGTGCCCATTTCATGTTCAAGTTGCCGTGTCCTAGCAATTAATCTGGGATCATATTCGTCAAACCTTCTATCCAACTTTGATTCTAGTTTGCTTCGTTCCATGGACAAAATTCTCACATTTTCTTTCTGTTCTATGAAGGCTTCTTTGTGTCTTTCAATTGCTTCAGCCAGTTCGTCTATCCTTTCACCAAACTCGGTTTGAATGTCTTCATAATTGACAGATTTCTCAGTTTCATTATCCGTAGGAAACCTTCCACACAGTAAACATGTTTCTTCTATGTGATCGGGCTTACTTCTAATTTTCAAACCACACATTGGACATAAACTATAATGAGCATCGGATAAAACACGTGATGCTGCAGCCCTTCGAGTGTTCGCTATTCTTGTAGAGATGATTTCATCTTTCAATTTCTGCTTTCTCAAAATGCTATCTTCAAGATCGTCCAGTGCTTTTTCCTCTAATTGAAGCTTTGTTGCTAACTGTCTAAGCTCATCTCGTAGCTCGTCGACTAAATGAGGTTTCTCAGAGTATTCTTCACGGATGTTTTCCAAGCTTTTCTGAATAGTCTGTTTATCATCATTTAGTTTTTCTACTCTTTCGGATATCTCGGTTTCATCATCGTATCCGAACTTTGATAGGAAATTACGAAGGTCTTTTGCCTTTCGCTCTTTTTCCTTATTATCTTCAATGAATTCAATTCTTTTAGCTTCAAGTCCAGCTAGCTTTTCGGTTAGATCTCCAATAATGAATCGCATTACAGTCCTACTTTTTACCATAAGTACAGGTTCGTTTAGTCTGAAGAAGGACGAAATCATTTCTTCTTGGTTTAGATAGCAGAAATGGAAAATGTCTCTAAAACTTAAACGAATTAGAGTTGAATCTGTCTTCGAAGCACCAAACTGAACCTTCATAGATGGCATTCCAAAAAGATGAAATATTAGATCACTTAACCCGTATACATCATGATTCCAAATTGGGGTATTTTTTACTCCTTTTGCTGGTGAAAGAACACTTCCATTTCCACTCGGTCCCTTCCAAGTAATTCTTATCTGACTAGAACCAACTTCACGTTCAAACAATGTTTCATTTTCACCGAGAATTGCTGATAGCTGTACAGAGTTCAATTCATCGTCGATTGCACGGGTACGAGAGAGATCACTACCAAAGCAGAAGTTGATTAAACGCGGAATAGTAGATTTCCCAGATGATATTTTGCCATGGAAAAATGAGATGTGACGATTTAGAGAAACGGGAATATTACCTCCCTTACAATTCAAGGTGAGTGAAAGAAGTTTGATTCGCATTGGATTATTCATACTCAATTTCCTCCCGGTATTGTAGAGTGAGTATTTCAGGAAAAGTTTCATAGATGAAATTTTTAAGCCAAGTGCCGCTCTTATTGAATTTCGACTTGAGTAACTTGGCTCTTCTTGTTATATCTTCGAATTCTGGTTGCTTCATCATCTCTTGTGCGGCTGTGAAACCATCTTCTGTAAGCTTAATTGAGGTTGCAGGCGTTTTATCTACAGTTACAAAACCTCTAGCGACCATCAAATTCACCAAGTTTCTATGCTTTGGGTCCCATGGCCCATACTTGTATCGAATCATTTTAGATTCAATTGTATTGCGTTCTACTGGTGTCACTTTAACCTTGGATGAATCGGATTCTATTGCTTCCAAGGCACGTTCTAAGTAAACAGGATATCTCAATAAGAAGTCAATTTTTGCTAGTTTTGTCAAACCCTTCAAAGGCTTGGATGAAGGACCTTCAAACGTTTGTAGTAAAACCAATAATCTAGCAATTGAAATTTCCGGAGCATCTTTAATCTTTGCAATCGTTTTGATGAAATCCACTACAAATCCTCCCCAATTTCAAACTTCTTACTCCACCAGATCTCACATTCTTCAGTAAGTATACCAACAATTCCCAATAAGAGCACATATTCCGAATCATTGTCTTCTAAGCCAAGCATTTTCTTTCTTCTCAGACGTGACCTGATTTCCTCTAGCATTATCTGTCCGTAGGGTTCTTCACTAACCGTTTTATCATGAGCTTCAAGACTTTCTCCTCGTACAATCATCCGTGAGTGATTGTATTTATCGATTGTATCAGGATTTTCTTTATCAATTCCCTCTATGAAATACTCCCATGCATTATGTTTGCAATCGAGAAGATAGTCGATATTCTCAAGCGTTATTTGGCCATGCGCTAGTTTTTTTTCTGTTATATTCAAACCCGATGGATTCAATTCCAATTTTTTTTGTTCTCGTGTGCGTAGAATGATATTATGGCCCATCTCATTATCGACAATGTTTCTGACCATATCAGCGGTAACTGTCTTCTCTTGGATTACTGCTTTTTCTAGTTCACCTTCTATGCTTCCAAAGAGAATTTCATGCGTTCTTGATAGGCATTCTGTATGCATTTTGCTTTTCTGAGTCATGTGTTCAACAAGACGACGTGATACTCTGGTGACCGCATCATAACTTCTTGTGCCAAGATTGAATGTCCTTCTTAATTGAAGAGCTAAGAATAGTTCAATAGAATCAAAATCTGGATATGAAATTGGCTTTACTTTACTGAGAACTTCCAATAGATGTGTTTCATCTTTTGCATGTTTCAATAATTCCTCTACAACGGATTAAAAGACATTAGCTTGAGTAATATCATTGGTTGTTTTCGTTCTTGATAGCAATTTTAAAGTATGAGGAAGGTTGCTTCCCGTTTTGTTCGCTTTCCAAAATCCAAAATTAGTTACTAAATGAAATTCTGCAAATCTGTTTGGGTATGCTGCATCAATTTTCACGAAATTCTTCAAAGCGGTTGTGACTTCTTCGTCATTGGATTTTAGTAGTTCTCGAGTGCTTCCCCTGCTTTTCACTTGGACTGCGATTAATTTTCCATCTGTTTGTTTCAAAAGGATATCGTCATGATGTTCACAATAGAGTGAATCGTAAAGATGAGGAGTATTGACAAGTTTTAGAGAGAGAATGGCAGCACATGCAGATTGATAATCAAACGAGAGGTAGCTTCTGGATCCAGCTGTATCGCTTAATTCTTCTTCTGGATTATGCTCCGTCCTGTTCACGATTATTACACACTCTTCGATATGCAAAACACAAGGACGTTGAGATTCGTCCCAGTACTTGCTATTCTCACGCCCCAATCAGTGATTGAAAGTTTATTGTTTCAATGATAAATGTGTTACCCTGACAGATATCAGATTTGTTGGGTCTAGAAAGCAAACCAAATGGGACCTAAGCTTGTGTTAGAGCATTAACGTTATATCGAAACCGATAGCCATGGAGATTCGATGCCGAGGTATCCAAGCGGCTACGGAGACGGTCTCGAAACTATTCGTAGACGAGATAACCGTTGCCCTCGAGGCTCGTGAGACTTCACATAAATCATAGATGCGAGGCACGAATTCGAATCTCATCCTCGGCGCCATTTATTTTTCTTTATTCATATCCTTTGGATTAGTTTGGCTAACCCGAAATCTGAATCTTTGAACTCACGTACCATTAAGGGCAGCGGTTTTCGAAACCGCCTCCATAGCCACTAGAAAACCAACACATGTTTAATATGTATGATTCAGAATCCATGAACATATCTATCATTTCTCTTTGAGCAAAATGCATTATAACTGCGTTATTATCATATTCTACTTTGGTCTCTCTTATTCCTAAGCAGGGAATTGCATCGCCTATTATTCCTTGGATAATGTATCCTTTTACAGATGGAAAAATCTCCTTTTAACCAAACCCTGCGATTATTACCCCCCGAGTGAAGATTTTCATTGATTGCATAAATTTTGAGCATTGTAAGAACATTCCTACACTAAGAATCAAATTCACAGGTCGTTTATGAAGTGCTGACATACGAGTCAATCTCTGTGCATAAAGAAGGACTCTTTGATTTCATCAATGATATCTTCAAATTCACCTTCCAATACGTCATTCAGATTTCTTATATTCCCACCAATACCCTTCAGATTCATCTTGAGAATCTCTTTGAACTCCTCAATAGATACGGTTTGAAACCATTCAACAGCATCTTCTAATAGAACTCCATTATCAATCGCTTGCCCATATTCATTCTTTGCCATCCATTTTATGCAGCCGTCTTCTACATACAGACTCAGATGCAATAAACTACTCCTGGTGCCACCATCTTGGTCAGAAAATCCCATGTGGACAAGAACCTCGGAAAATTTCTTTCTGCTCTCCTCCTCATTTACAATAGAAAATTTTGAAAGCCATCCGTCTTGTAATGTTTCATAGAACCCTTCCTCCTCCGTTTCTCGGGATGTATTCATATCAACTTGGTTAGTGGCTCTTGCCACCTCATAATCATCCTTTACATCTTTTAGCTTTAGAACGAAGGAAATTTCCGAGTCGTTATGTTCAATTGACAATTCACATGGAGGGCTCGTATCTCCAAACCCCCATGATTCTAGAATATCAGTAGTACTCTCTTTCGTTTTAGAGAACTGATAGATCTTCTCAGATGTGACACCGATTCGCTGGAAAATTGTATCTAGAATCCTTCCTTGTTCTTTCTCCAAATCATTTGTAAAGTCAAGAGGTGCAATTATAGCGAAGCGACTGAACTGCTTTTCCGTGAGGGTCGATGTTGCAGACCAACTCATTTCAGCGTTATTGGTCATTGAAATATTCACCTTCCACTTCTCTTCTTCTGCTCTCAAATATAAACCAGGAGGGATTTTCGGAAGGTTCACCCCATGGCTACGCAAGAGTTTCCTGATCCATTTCTCTTCTTGAAACACCAAACACTCAGGACTTCCCGCAGTATGACTGAATGTAAAGTTGAGTTCGAAGAGCCTTCCACTCCAGATACGTCCCGGAGAAAGTAGCCCATGTACAACTCGACCAGTCATACATCCTTCTAGTTGTTGTTTCAGTTTCCTAGGAGCGTCTTTTGGTAGTGTGATATACCAACACTCCGTGTGTTCTTCTCCCACCCCAATGGCAAGGGGACAGACTGATTCATCATGTCCGATCTCTACTGTGAGTTCTTCTGAGGTTTCAAAGAACTGAGAGATGCTACTTGGAAGCTCTTCTGGAGCAGTCCTAGTTGCGCGATAGATGATATATGGTCGGAGGAATTCCAAATCGGAGTAATCAATGTCCTCAAAGATGTTCCATGTGACATACTCACCTACGTCTGTATACATCGGGCCTGCATTGATTATAGGCCATCTGAGGAGAGAAAACAGGTCAGGGACGGATTCATGTTCCACTTCTTGAAGTATGGTGCTATCCTCGTCAGTAAAGGTCACTCTACATACATCTCCAACTCTCTCTAGCTGTACACTGACAGGAACTGGTGAGGTTACTGTATTGAAATACCGTTTCAGGGCCTCAACAGTACGTTGATAGAATGACTCTGAGAGTCTGAGACCTAAGGGAGGTTCTGGAGTAGTTGGATGAGCTTTGGTGGATTTGAATCCTCGGAGATGACTGACCGAGGCATACCCTTTACGTATCACTTCGAGTAGTCCTGTAAATTCTCTGTCATCATTTTCAGAATCAATGTGCCATACCTCAAATCCCTGTTCTGTTGTTCGGTATGCAGTAATGACCTGTTTGAATCCAATGATATCATCAAGTGTCTGTTGTGTGAGAAGCTCCTTCTTAGTTTCAGACCAATGGGTTTCTCCCTCTTCATAAGGTCTGTTTGAAAAGCATCCCACCAACATCCTTGAACTCTTCAAGACGGATACCTCGATGGATGTTCAATAGAAGGTTCAAGGTCTTTGAGAAGAAGACCTCAGCTGCTAGATGGTGGCTTGAGATTCGAAATGCTTTCGATTCAGTACCTGAGGGGAGAAGAGTCCATGATAGACTAATACTTCCCCTAAAGACTGCACCCTTTCACATCAACCAATTGCAGAGAGGTACGGTCAAGGCTCTTCAGATTTTCACAGATAAGAATCGCAAATGGTGGGTATCATTTGCAGTTCAAGTGGAGATTCCTGATGCTCCTGATGATGAATTACCTGTAGCTGTACTTGGAATTGATCTCGGAATAGAGAAAGCTGCTTGTACAACCCTTCTCACACCTGAAAAGGCTAGAGAAACCCGATACTTTGTTCAAAAGGAGAAGGCTACGGCAATCAAGAATTATGATAGACTTATTGCTGATATCCAGAGAGAGATGGACACTCGAAGAAATAACGGATTGAATCATGACAAAGTTTCTGAGAAACTACGTCAGATGAAATCAAAGAGAGAGAATGTTGCTTATGATTATGACAGGATACTGATACGTCAGATTCTCGACTATATCTCAGAGCTCTCTCAGAAATATACACTCTACGTAGCCATTGGTCGCCTGAAGAATATACGAGTACATGCGCGGAAAGGAAACTACCAAGGACGAAAGTTCAGAGGAATGATACATTCTTGGGCTTTTGCAAGGATAACCAGCAGTCTACAACACGGACTGGCTCAGCTTGGATGGAAGGTTGATGGAAAGGATGCGCGTTTCAGGGCGGTTCCTGAAGCATGGACCTCTATCATGTGTTGGAAGTGTGGAAGCAAGGGTGAGAGGCCCAAGCAGAACTATTTCCACTGTCCTTCTTGCGGTCACAAGACCAATGCTGATAGGAATGGTAGTATCAATATCGCTGCACGTATGCTTACGCTCACAAAGTCACTGCACTCTGTGAGAGGACTAGGTAAGTGGGCTAGTGCTATAGCACGAAGCAAACGACCGAAAACCCGAAAGAAGAAGCCTTCACAAGGGAAGTCCTTACTCTCCAAGATAGAACTCACATCAGGTTCTGGAGAGTCCGCGGCCGTTCACCAAGCTCAAACGAGCATTCTCAGCTTCAGTGATGAAACTGGGAAGGGTGATGATGACCCTGCCGTGGGAAGAACTGTGGAAAATCTCACTGTCGCTGGGAGTGATGAACCAGCATCAGTACAGGAGAAAGAAGCCAGGACTGTTGGAGGGATCCAATCTCAATGAGAACAGACAATGCTCTTGCTAATTTTTGCATTTCTTCCGAAATGCGAGAAGATGGCGACATCAGCAGGAGAAAGGCGGAACACAGAAGTTTCTTTCAGTTGAGATTCACTCACCTCCTTAGAAACATGTCATCTAGGAGATCCCGGCTTGCAACTTGTTACTACAGAAGAAATTTCACGGGAATCCGTAATAGCAAATTTGGGAAGTTGTCTTATGGATGTAATTGATCATTATAGAGAGATATGCTATAGAATTCCTGGTGAACGTGTATCACGGGAAGAACTGGAAAAGGAACTTCGTACTCATACAGAATCCATGCAAGAAGTGATTGATGGTGAAAAACTAAAACGAATGCAAGCATATGCTCAATGGCTCGTTCATGGGGTATTCACACTTACTTGGTTTGTGTCAATATTCACAGATATAATAGGCCTTATTCAAGCTTCACAGCTAAGTTGGTTTCAATCAGTATATCTAGCTGCGTTACTAAGCAAGACAATATTCGTGATTGCAACATATCTCATATTCAGATTAGGCTATTACCGAGCATCGAAAGTAGAAGAGTCTATAGAACTTAGTGTATATTGGCTCTCAGCGGGCGTCTTTTTGATAATATACTCTCTACTTTTAGTAAATATAACAAGCATAATAAATTGGGAATTCCTTCCTACTGGGTTGGTATACACAATTGGTAATTTTGTTCTAGATTTTCTTCTGATGTATGCAATTGTCTATCTTTGTGGAACGTTCTATCTTGATTTCCTAAAGAGAAAAACATCATTGTTGGTCAAAGAAGACTATCAAAAGTTTGGAGAGGTTATAGGAAATATAGTAACTAGTCTAGTTCGCTATGCAGAACTAATTACAATTTACATTATTCCTTTCGTATACTTAGCTTTTACTACTGGATATTTTCTCATGCAAAATCCAGATACTGCAGCATATGGATTGTCTACAATGATAATATTGGTAGTATTCTCTATATCACTTTACGCAGCATTGGTAGCACGTAAATCAGGCGTATCATATAGATTGAAGTTCAGGTGGAAAACGTATTCTCTTGATTTCAGCCTAATAGAATACATTGTGCTAATCAAGAATTGGTTATCTGAACTTGGTATTGAAGAGTATGAAGTGTTCTATGATGAACATGCCTGTAACGAGTTTACTGATATCAAAAAAATAGGTCTCACTCCACAGGAGATGATTGGAACGGCTACTTTCTATCCAGTAGACCACAAGCCAGTAACTCTAATCCATAGAGTATGGGATGCTCTGAATTTTCAGTTTGAGTTTAAGCAGGGTACAGAAACGATAGATGCGATGATGAAGATACTTAGTGAAACATGGATAGCAGGACGATGGAGCCCCTTGGATACAGGGCTCATTACTTGGGCTCAGCCGCCTTTCTTCTTCAAAGGTGAGAGGTTGCTAATCGATGATGCGGTTCTGAATCAGGATACGATCTATTGGGTTACGGGAGAACCCTGTTTGGGATTTGTTATGAAAGCGGAGAATCTCAAAAAACTTCTACCTAGTCCAACTATTGCAAGGATAATTCCCCAATGATTTCGATTATTAATAGTAGACTCTAATCAGTGATTGCTCAATCAAGTCGAGATTTAATGTTTCCTCTAAGACGCGTCAAGACTC
>JARGGA010000603.1 GCA_029210805.1 Candidatus Thorarchaeota archaeon | reverse complement strand
ATTCAATGTGGTCATGAATCCAGAGATAGGTGTCATCGACCAGAAAACAGGACTTGGCCAGAGATGTCCAGGGGCTGCAAGATATCCTCCGATTAGAGCCATTATAGCTGCCCAATTGTTTGCAGGATTTGCTAGCCATGTACCAAGATGCGGGGTTCCTAATGTAACTACATTGCCAATGTTGATTCCATCATTATTCAGGTCTGAGCGATGTAATCTAAGCATTTCGCGAACAATAAGACCTCCCATACTGTGCGCTATGATATTCACTTGACTCCCGGAAGGCAAATTGCTCAACTCGTTGTAGAAATTGGTTGCAAAATCTGATATGGAGTAAGTGTAATGTACCAAATTCTTCAATATTTCATTAGTTGCACCATACCAATCAAAATAACTGAAGTAACTGAGGTCATTGAGATCATATTCAAGTTCGAACGTATCAGTACTATCTCGCAAGTAACCAACCATTGAACCAAATTGAGAATCATCTCCCCAGTAGCCATGTACAAAATACAAATAACGACCTAAAGGATGCTGCATGGTATTCTGAGCTCGTGCTACACGATCAAAGGGAAATTCTAATTCGCTCTGTTTGGTGACTGTTTGTTGCAAGTACCAGCCAACTATGATTGCTCCAGCCTCTGCATCAACTCCACTATCAAAACCGATTATGTTTGAGGCTTGATCTGATGGTGAATTGCATGCCAATACAATAGTCTTCTGCGGTTGACGTTCAGAGATATCATTGTACAACTCACACCATGGTATGAGCGCCATTTAAGTTTCAAGACCTTCTGTTTGACCGTGACCAACCAGTACCAAGACATCAACGTGAAGGGGAACTGATTCAAGTCTAGCCAGTGTCGTTTCCCTAATGCTTAGCTTAGTTGAAGCAACTTCATCTAAGAGTGTTCTTACAGCTATATCCGTGCTCACATCATGACTGTCGGAATTGACAATCCATACCGAGAATTCGGTCGTAGGGTTACTAAGACCAATGCCTAGTAGTGGTATTACTAAAAGGATGATTAAAACTATGTTTCTTGAATGTTTTCCGTTAACCAAATCAAAGACCCTCCTGTCTTCTTATGTGGAATATGATACATTTTCATATCCGTCCAACACGATTTGCGTTATTATGTTACAGACAGAATGATATAAAGTAAACTATTTTCAAGAAATATCAAACAGAATATCAAATTTTGATTGCTCCAACTGGATTGATTGTAACAAAGGACTTGAGGTACGTAGAATTCCATTTCTGGATAAGGTGCGTAACAAAGGCCTAGATTTCAGCGAGGTTTCAAAGAGGCTTCGTCGAATTAGGTCCAAGAGAGAGAACATTGCTCGTGAATGTGACCGAGTTCTTGTTCGACAACTTCTTGATTACATATCTAAACTCTCAGAAAAGTTCACACTCTATATTGCCATTGGTCGCCTTGCAAATATACGAATGCGTGCAAAGCGAGGAAACTACCAGGGACGAAGGTTCAGAGGAATGATACACTCATGGGCCTTTGCCAGAATAACCGACAGTCTGAAACATGGACTTGCTCAGCTTGGTTGGATGGTTGATGGAAAAGATGCTCGATTTCGGGCAGTCCCAGAAATGTGGACCTCCATCATGTGTTGGAAGTGTGAATGTAAAGGAGCGAGACCCAAGCAGAACTATTTCCACTGTCCATCCTGTGGTCACAAGACCAATGCTGACAGGAATGGTAGTATCAATATCGCTGCACGACTATTGACGCTCACAAAGTCATTACACTCTGTGAGAGGACTAGGTCTGTGGACTAGAGCTTTATCCAAGGCTCGAGGTGCGCGTCCGAAAGCCCAATGGAGGATTTCGAAGAAATCGGCAAAAGGGAAGTCCTTAC
>JARGGA010000602.1 GCA_029210805.1 Candidatus Thorarchaeota archaeon | reverse complement strand
ACAAATTTCGGAATATACTTGTCAGGATTTGTAATCATCAAGTGTGCATCAAGAGGTTTCTTTGTGATCCTGCTCATGGTTTCCGCAATCAATGGACCATAGGAAATGTTTGGCACGAAATGGCCATCCATGATATCGAGATGGAAGTATTCGGGGTCTCCAACCTCTGCCTTTCTGATATCTTCTTCAAGTCTGGCAAAGTCAGCAGAAAGAATTGAGGGAGAGATTATTGGATCCATGATTCAACACACCTTGATAGACAGGACCTAAGAATCTCTCATCCGTATAAAAGATTCTCCCAAGAGCACTGCACCTAATCCTTTAGTAGCAGTGAAACGTAGCGGTTTACTATCATAGCTAGCAGAATCGCAAGGCTCGCTTCAACTAGAAGGCATAAGATATGCGAACCAGTCAGTATCATAATGAGTCCGTACCCCACCAATGGAACAATTCCAACAACACTCGCAACGATTCCTGCAATGATGACCAGTGAACTATTACCTGTTATTGTGATTGCCACTGCGCGACCTCCTCCTTGTATTTTGTAAATGACTCCTCCAACCAATAATGCAATTGCATATCCGGTTGGGATGCTAACAAGAGGGATTAACAAGAGATGTGGAGTGAATAGTGGTTGTAGAGCCAATATGACCGTGACTATTGCTAGACTAAAGACATAGATTGGCAAAGCAATTGCTGCCTTTGCATTAAGAGTCAATTTCGTACTCTGAGGAAATCCCTCCTGAATGGATGCTCCCTGCGAATCAAACATCAAGATTGATACAATCGATAATCCTGCGAAGCAATTAGCATATTGAATCGCTACAAGCGCAGTTATGCTTCGAACACCTCCCCCCCAGAATGAAATCATCGGGTATATCATGAAGGCTAGAAACAATGGAACAACGAAAACAAATGCAGATCCAACGTTCTTTGTTGCAAGCTTGAGGTCCTTTGTGACCAATGCCCTTAGTGGAGATGTGACTTCTATCCTCACAGCACGAAGGAGACCTATGCGTCCTTCACTGGCTCCTCCCATACTGACCTCTCGCAATGACGCACCTGCACTTCTGTATGCCCTAACTGCAACAAGACCATAGAATGCCGCTGTGACAATCCCAATCGCAACCGTTTCAATAGAGAATGTTACTCCATATGTCGCTGTAGAAGCAAGGAAGCCAAATGAGAAGGGAAAGATTAGGGCGAATAGTGTGTATGTTATCGGACCGACTGATGTTGCAAACTCCACAACAATCCGGACAACTTCTGGCATGATGTTACCAATCATGTACACACTAAGGAATCCAAGTACCAATCCAAATGTTGCCGCAAGTCGAATTACTGTTGACATCCTCGAATCATCTGTACTATGGGTCTTCCTGTGGAACCATTTCTAGCAAATAGAAGTCGAAGAAATGGATGAAGCCCGGATGCTGATGCAAGAGTGGAACCCGGGTTTCTGTTTAGCAAATTCTGACCTACTGCTATTGTTGGGCCAATTCCAGTAACTGATCTAACATGTGCGGGAGGCATTCTGACTCTTGAACTTCCAGAATTGAAGACCTCCAGGAATCTACATCTTGCTTCATGGTACATTGTGTTGAAAACGAGTGAGGTTTTTCCTGAGCCACTGATCCCAGTAACAACTGTCAGTCCATCGCCTATATCGATGTCAACATCCTTGAGATTGTTCTCACGAGCACCTCGTATCTTGATTTCCATACCGATTCAACAGCCAGAGTGTATAGTCCCCCTTCGTATATTTCAATCTCTCGTGAAGACCGAGTAGTACTTTTGTTACGTAAATTTACTCGATATCAGAAATCTCGGATCCGCGTGAATCCTAAGAGTTTTCTATGATTCAGTTGTGGATTGGGG
>JARGGA010000601.1 GCA_029210805.1 Candidatus Thorarchaeota archaeon | reverse complement strand
ACAGATGTTTTTCAGAATCATCGTCACCATATTTGATGATTTCCTTGCTCTTGCACGCCGCAAAGAGATGAAGAGACGCATCAGATTTCATCACGAACTCCGCCATCTCCGCCCATGTCAGTAGGTTTTCACCAATCATGAGTCCTTTTGTTCCACCATGTGAAAGGTAGATTATGATATCGCCGTCAATGACCGAGAGTTCTTCCACATCATCAATATCATACAAAGTGATACGATTTTTGATGAATGGGTCATCAACAATTAATGGTTCAAGTCGATCGATGATATCATCTTCTGCCCATTCGACATTCTCATCATTGGTCATCTTTACAATCGCGATCTTGGGTCCTGAATTCGCCATATCAGCAGTAAAACCAACACCTGCCAATAGTTGACCCATAAAAATCGCAGTCACAAGGATAGCAACCAAAGATATCCAAGTTTTTCTATATACTTTCATGCTATTCACTCCTGAAAACCCAATGAAGTTTTACTCTAAGAGAGGTCTCCCTCCCCCCACGTCGATTTCCGATAGCCCTTGTATTCATTGGTATCGGAGTATTGTAGTAATTTAATTTAAACGTTAAGCTATTCTTTCTAATACATAGTTGAATTAATATCATTCATTTAGGAATGATTTTATATTCGTTCATTCATTGATGGAAACAGGGGGATTAAATTGCATCAAAAGATGAATCAGACACAGCAACGAATAATCACACTTCTAACGCTAAGGGATTGTGTAACGAGTTCACCAGCAACCCTAGCTCGCTTGCTTGATATCCATAGAACCACTGCCCGCTATCGAATCCAGGTACTTCAAGATGAAGGATATGTAACAGGATATACTCCAATAGTGGAGCCAAGTCATTTTGGTAAACCTTACCTCATCAAGATTCAGATAGACACCAGACAGTATCAGTTCAAGGAAGATTTGACAACAACAATAGAAGCACTAAGAGAGTTCTTACAAACCGGAATTGGTCACGCACCGTTAAGCGTATACGTTTTCAAAGAAAGCAAATTGCAGATAGTTCACTGTGTGACGATGACAAAGAACATAGAGAAATTCTGTGATAGCATCTATCATGAACAGAACATTGCACGCGAGAATATTGAACATATGGATCTCCAAGATGCAGATGGTATTCCAGGGTATACAGTGTTCTCCCTAAGAGAGGATGAAGAAAAGTGAGGGGATTGCCTCTACAGGAATGGTGCTCTACTGGGGGTCTTGCACTCGCAAGCTTCTCAACAGAGGCGGAATATTCCACCCTCGCTCACATACTTGAAAGCTTATCAAACGAAAAGGTCACCCTGATTCATTCGAAACCCATTAGGTTTGCTCTTGATGCAAGTATAGCATTGATAGATGCCAGTAGCCACGAACTGACCGCCCGTTCTGCCTTACGACGTCGCATAAGTGACCAAGAGGATAGCAAGACAATAAAGAATCCCGCTGACACACAGAACTTCCTGAACCAACTTGAAAAGATGTCAAAGAAATCAACTGAAAAGGAATGGTGGATTTGGTCATCACCATCGGACTTGCTTGCACATGGAGTAGACGAAACCGAAATAGCGCAGTGCTTGCGAGTTATAGCTAACGATTATTCCGAATTCCGTTTCATTGTTTTAATTCCGAGAGATGTTCACTCCCCACGAGGTTTTGCGATCCTTGAATATATTGCAGAAATACATTTTACTGCGACAGGACTGAAGGACGGCAATTACCTCTGGAGTGTAGCAAAACATTACGACCTGAAATACGAAGGTGCAAAAATTGAGATATAGGGACCGCTGCAATACAGGCATACCTGAATTAGACACAATGTTGACAGGAGGAATCCCCCGAGGTCGGACTATCTTGATAGAAGGTCCTCCTGGTGCAGGAAAG
>JARGGA010000600.1 GCA_029210805.1 Candidatus Thorarchaeota archaeon | reverse complement strand
GGGTTGGTCCCAGCCCTCCAGATGTGATAACCATATCACATTCTTCGCAGAGAAACTCTAGCCCTTTCCTGATTTCCTCAATTTCGTCTCTAACCGTAACTAACCGTCTCACTTCAGCTCCTAACCCTACGAGTTGCTTCTCCATCCAGTTTGAGTTTGTGTCAAGAACATGACCATCTAACACTTCATTTCCTATTGCTAAAATTCCTGCTCGAAGTCCATGGCTACTCAGTGATTTCCTCTCCGTGATGAACTGTTATTTCTAGATCCAATCTAGAACTAAACTCTTTCATATGGTTGAATCGCTCCTGTGCAATGTGTTTCCCTAGTGGCGTGTACATACTCTCAACAATTTGCTTTCCCAGAGGAAAGAACTCTCTTAGAAATTTGGCAATATCCTCAATCCTTTTGCCAACATCCATTCTGGTCGAATTAATAATCCCATGAATGTATCCCACTATTCCAAGTTTGTCGAGTTTGTCGGCTTCCCACAAAATTTGAGCTTCAATAGGATACAATTGAGCTTCAAGAGTAAGACCTACATGCTTCCTTATTGTGTCCTTCACTCTATCTATGATGGTTCTATCATATCCCTGGCTTTCCAATATATCTCCGGCAATTTCTGCGCTTTTTGCACCATGCTCCTGAACATTGGATACTCCTGGTTTGGCAATGTCATGTAACCAAGCTGCAAGGGTAACTATCTGCATATCTCCATTCATGGTATGAGCAATCATCTTGGCAAGTTTTACAACTCGTCTTGTGTGGTCCAATCTATAATCATAGAGAGGTTCTTCTGAACAATTCACTACATCAAGCCACTCACTTCTCGAACATGGCTTTGTCTTGCTTTCAAGAATCTCTTCAAGTCGACGCTCTATGTTGTCTTTCAATATATTCACCTAAGTTTCTTGTAAAGTCTACAAGAGTTTTCAAGGATAATCTCTCTCATCTCATCTTCACCTCTTCTCAGGATTCTTGAAACCTCTTGAAGAGCGACTGGAAGATTGCTTGGTGTGTTTCTCGTGCCGCGTTCAGGTGAGAGAACTGGACTGTCTGTTTCGATAAGAAGTCTTTCAATATTGATTGCCTTGACAAGTTTTTGCTTCTGAGGTGACCTAACAACAGAAGTTGGAATGGAGAAATAGTATCCCCACTCATTTGACGCTATTCTTGCAAGATTCGATTTTCCATCAAATGCATGCATATGGACCATTTTTGCATCTTGCTTCTTCAGAATATCAAGGGCATACTTACCAGCGGAACGTGAATGTATTTGGATTGGCAAATTGAAATCGTTAGCGAGTTGAATAAGTTCGATGAAAACTTCAGATTGTCTCTCTCTTATTTCGTGATCTCTCTCAATGTAGTAGTCCAGACCGCATTCCCCTATTGCTATTAGCTCATTTCGATGTTCTCTCAGAACTTCTAGCAGCTCTTCCAGATGTTGATGTTCTGCCGGACTCAAACCTATGGATGCGTATAGATTATCATATCTTCGACAAATGTCAAGATTCTTTCTCCAAGTATTCGGAGTCACTCCCGAGCTTATGATTGCTATCTCTCTTGATCTAGCTTCTTCTATGATGGATTCTCTATCCTCATCAAATCCATCATCACCCATATGACAATGTGTATCGATTAATCTAGATTTCATGAATTACCAATTCCCTGATAGGTTTGAGAATAGCACTATTGGGTTGCTTTTCTCGAATGATGTGGGACATTCTCTCTTGTTATAATTTGACATGGTATGAGCATCGCATAAAAAGCATGGCTGCATTATGCGCCTTCAATTTTTCCTATCGAAATCCTTAAACATATGCGATAGCGCCTCCATCAAAGCCCCGTAACGGTGATTGAACTCTTGTTCGTATGATTGTTAGGTGAACTATTTGAAG
>JARGGA010000053.1 GCA_029210805.1 Candidatus Thorarchaeota archaeon | reverse complement strand
GGCATGTTACGAGAGGGTGCAGAGAAACTAGTAGTACAAAGTGCCGAATCCGTTTATACTGCCAATGAATTATCCAAGTTCAACAATATGGTAGAGAAATTCACGCAAGACATGAGCACAGAAGAGGCTCGAGTCGAAGCCTGTAAATTTGTGATTAATAGTAATCCGACATGGAATATGACTGCTGAAGACGCTCACAAATACCAGCTTTCAAGTGGATCCCTGATGTAGCTCATAAATAAGCAATACTGATGAAGTCAAATGTGTATAGAAACGTCACCTTTTTGAGCATAAGAAACCGCGCTCTGTCAACCACAAATTCGGGGACAATGTATGATAGGAAAAATCACAAAGCTATCAATTGAGTCTGCAGAAGAAAGCAGGAAGAATCCTGAAACCGCAGAACGCATGGCTGCCGCGGAGAAAGGTCAAGCGCCGCGATTTCTAATCATATCACCAATTCATAGAAGTTCCCAAGATATTCAGCTGCTAAGATTTGGTCAGGGTGATGCATTTCATGCCACACGAGTGAGCGGTTTCCCCTTATTGCCCCCTGATTCTTCAACACATCTTTTTGCAGCTCCGGCAGCATATAATCGTCAGTTCCCCGAAAAAACTGGAGTGATTCTCACTTTCGATATTGATGAATCCCAAGAAAATATTCTCGCATCGATTGAAAGCGTATCACAACATCCTGATATTGATGACATCCCTACTATCGCCCTTCGCGTGGATTATGAAAACGGAAGAGCAAGAGTTTTACCTCATAGGTTCGGAAGAGCTTATGAAGTTGAGAATTACATACTAAAGCGACTTTCTAGACCAGACGTTCTCGATGATGATACATTAATTATCATTTGTTCTGACTCCAGAGTGATACCTCCTACTACTCCTAATGGTCTTCCAATGGCTATCCAAACCCTTGGCGCTCATGTGCCCCATTACGACATGAATATTGAAGAAACCGTGCAACTAAATGAATTCTTTAAAGAGTGGCTATCGAATGAAACAGTTGAAAGAAGAATAATTGTCGTAGTACACGGTAATTTTGAGGGCGACGGGCACTCTTGTGGTGCGGGATATGCTTCTTTACATCCTGAAACCATTAATGGTTCATATCTGGAAAGCATTATTGAAGAATTGAATCACGAAGCAGAGATGTTTGAGAGTCATAAACCAGAATCTCCAGAAGAAAGAGTTATTGCAATCGGGAATGCCACACTATCAAACATCAAGACCTACCCTGCAGTTCAAGATGCTATACAACGGGGTGCTGCGCATGATGAATTTATGAGAATTCTCGAAATGGATACAGTAACCAATGTCGTGTCACCGTATGATATGGAACCGTTATAGCTTTGATTGCTCTAGTTGGAGTCCCAGGACTCCTTTATAATTAACCATGAAATCTTGGAATCTATCGATCTCGTTAAGAAACGAATTGAGCTTGAAGATTGGCACAACCGGTACCCCTTCATAGAGCTCTACCTCCTCTACTAGCCATGTGACCATTACAGGTGTTAGACTATACGAACCCGGTTTCATTCCACTGATTTTCTTTGAGAGTCTATCTAGTTGCTGAGCTAACCGCTCTGTACGAGTAATCTGTTTCGTCACTGCTCCCATCAGAGCGGAGGCTTTGCCTGAGCGTATCCCCCACATCTTCGCATCAACGACTATAATCGAATTCCCTTTTACGCCAATGACATCAATCTCCATACCTTGAATCGTTGCCGTCCCTCTTCTTCTAAAACTCTCTGTGTAAGCATAATTGTTCTCGCTAAGGATTTGTGCAATCAGACCCTCAAAGTCTTTCCACGTCATATTTTCAACAACCACTTCTGGCTGTGCTCCGTGTGTGATGGCTTTGAGTGCAATGGCACTCCGGATTTCACGTGATATCTTCCAATGGTTATCTGCCAAGGCGATTGCTCCTACCTCCTTTAGCAAGTTTTGCATTTTTTCCGAACTATTGTAAAACTCCTCGTTCTCCTTTGATATTTTCAAAAGTGCAACCAGCAAACGTTCCATATCTTCTGTCATCTCATCTCTTCAAGGAGCAACGTTACTTTATAACCTCCGTTGCCGACTATGCAGTAAGGTGGATGAATGTGTCCGAAACAGCAGAAGGTTGGCGTAGAGTTTTAGCTGCCTTTGATGACTGGATTACATACGAGAGTACTGAGTTCATGCCATGGACTGGTTACTTCTCAGAAGAGGGTCTAAGAGGTCTAACAAACGCTGAAACCATCGCTTGGATGAACAATATGATTTCAGAAATAATCCCTGGGCGCGTTGACAAATGCAGAGAAGCCGGAGTGGCACTAGAAGATTTCCTACCATATATGCCCAATCCAGAAACCCAAGAAACTGTTCGCTCTATGATAGATCTGAATTCTCGTTTGCAGGACACCATTTTAGCAATGAGTGACGGCATGAGCAATATGCTGGACGAATTCCTTGCTGGGGGACTTGAAGAGATTGCAGGGTCTCTGGAAGCAATCGCTACAACTGAAGAGGATATTCGTCACCACATGAGTTTGTATTCGCAGGGATTTGGCAGACTACAGAGTTTGGGTCTTGAGATTCCTGATGATTTTCTTTGAAACATTACATTCTAACAAAAACTTAAGTACAAACATCTGTTTCAACAGTTGACCCTTCGCAAAAGAGGTGAAAAGCAAAATGGGTGTAGAAACAAAAACGTCAGATGCCCATCGCTGTCGGGTCAGAAGTCCAACAGGTGAGTACGAAATCACCGCTCAAGGTGAATGTGTTCTCCAGTAGGCCTGATGCCTGCGCGATGTGTGAACAATCTCCCTATGGACCTGCTTTTGAAAGTCTCAAATCCGCGTTCCTAAACATGGCTGAGACTAGGCTAAGTCCTACACAGAAGACAGTATTGCAATGTAGTGTGCGAACTCTGGAATTTAGAACTCTCACTCTAACTGCTCTGGCTGATCAGGTCTCAAGGAAAACAGGTGTTGCATATAGTACAGTAAAATGGAATCTGAAGTCTCTTGTTGAAATGAGCCTCCTTACTGGCGGCGATGCTGACAACAGAGGAGAACATGCAAGATTCTCAGAAGTAGCCGTTATGCTAGCTAAACACCTTGAAATCAACAGAATTAGATAGATTGAGGACCCTGTTTGGGTTCCTCTCCTCATTTTAATTTATGAGGTGAGTGACAGAAGATCAAGGAGCTCCTTGTCCTCCAGCGACATTTCTTTTTTTATGTGTCGCCATCATCGTATCTTCTTGTCGAAGAGGTCCCATACATCTCGTGTGAGACCACTCACCTCTCCGAGACCTATCGCTGATGCCATTGCGACATCGACTGAGGCTGATTTCCCTGGTTGAATATCGCCCAGATTCCATTGTAGCCCGACCACAATATCTCGTGGTCCAATCTCGAGGTTTCCTTTCAGGTCGCGACGTGCTTCATCGACTTTCATTTTTACAGGTGTTGACAAATCCCACAAATCCGGTGAAGGCCGTGAAACTAGCTGAACAAAGAGGTCACTATCATCCCATACGGTCAGTTGACCTGTAGTTGGATCATATTTTCCCAAATCATCCTTGTAGCTTTTTGGTCCTCCAATATCATAGTCCATCAGAAGGTACATCCTGAGATCATTGATACTCTGTTCGGTAGTGTTCCTCGCAGTATGACGCCACAAGAGTATTGGAACATTCCTGGACCAAAGGGCGTCTTCGAATTGTACAAGTGGGTTTTGCCCTCTGTGTCTGTAGCCTGATTTCACAAGAAGTGTCCCAGGTTTTTTCTCAGAGCTCATTTCCATCTTGTTCAATGGTTCGGTTGAATTGATGACATGTGGTTGTCCGTCATACACGAAGGTTGTCCAAAATCCCGCTTTGTAATTAGAGGGATTCCGGAGCAACAATCTGTCATAGCCTGTGCGGTCGATTAAGCTGAGTCTCTTCAGGAAGAGACCATTGCGACCTTGTCCTCAAGAAGCACATTCAAGAGAATAGGTGGCATCGAGTCTCGGAATTCGATTTCCGGTTTCCAAGACTTCAGACATGATTTCTCACGCGTCCTATCGACATGCGTAGATTGAGTTATCGAGATATAAACACTCGGCTGCAACAAAAGAGAATGCAACGTGCCAATGGTCCAATGTATCTGCTTTCGTAAGGTCTATAAAGTAGATTTAAGAGACGGCAATCGCTTAGGTGTACCCCTGCGATGAGAACACTAACAATTACTGAACTTGAGAAATGGTATCTGAAGCAGCTTAAGGAAAAGAACAAAGACTTTCGAAAGCAGGCTGAGAAGAGCTATAAGATCGTCAAGCAGGCGGCTAGAGATACTAAGGGTGTTGCAGAAGAATTTGTTAAAGCGAGTCAAGATGAGGATGCAGAGTCACAAGGAGCCACCTCCCGTTTCGCAAACAAAATCAACACTATTGTGGCCAATTTTGAAATCGACCAAGAAATCACCTATGCGGGTACTGAAGCAATGCAAGAAGAAATCCAATTCTTCATCCAAGAGATATGGGGTGCAGGCGCTCGTTGGATTCGCAGATTGGATAAGAAACACAAGAGTTCTATCAAGCAGCTTGATGTATATATGAAAGAACTCATGAGTGAGATGAAGCGGATTGGAAAACTACTCTATGAGTACAGCTGGCTGAAGGACCTTGAAAGAATACATGGTCGTATAGAAACCATGCAGGAAATCACCTATGGTACTGAACTATATGATCAACAGATCCGTCAGATTAAAGGAAAAATAGCCCAAGCACAATCCGAATTCGATACTGCTGAAGCTGCATACACTGCTTTTAGAGAAACCTCCAATGTAGCTGATCTTCTCAATCTTGATGATGAATCTGATCATATTAGAGGACTCTTGAGAATGAAGCTCAACACACTCAAGAAAACGGTAAAGAAATTCAATCAAACGGACACAGGTATTAGAATTAGCCCAGCTGGTCAAAAAGCACTTGTTGAATACTTCGAGGACCCCTTCATTGCTATCTCAGCTGAACCAGTAGGTTATCCTGCCTTGATTGAAGGTCTAGACGGATTACAGAAAGCAATTGATAATGGGTCCCTTAGCATCAAAGACCGCCTAGCAAGACGTTCCATTGAAGAGATTGATGTTATCCGAAATGGAGGATTGAAAGACCTCCACGAAAAGGCATTAGAGATTGAAGATAAAAAAACAAAATACGCCGGCTCAGATGTGTACACTAAGAATCAAAAACTTGCTAGTGCTTTGGATGAAGCAACTAAAAACCTCGAGTATCACTGGAACGATCTTCTTAAAATCGGCGATGACATTCGCAGAGAGATTGCAAAGTTTGAGGACTTTAAGAGTAGAGTTGCATCAGAGATACTAGAGGCATTTGGTGAATCAATTGAGATTAAAGTGGAAACACTTGGTCTTCTACCTCTTCTTGAAAAGTGTAAAGTAGAGTAGATTGAGGTTGCAATATTGAGATTGCTAGTGACGTCTATACATGATACGGCTAGCCTCACAATCCGAGATGTTTTCATTAACGATTACAGTTTTGAAGACACAGGGGAAACCTTTGATGGAAATCCCATCCTTTCGAATGGTTTTACGAAGCTTGTTACATCATCAAAGGAGATGGTTGATACAAACCATTTGGATAATCATTTTCAAGCAGAGGCATACATATTCTGTTCTCGCCATAAAGCAGAATCAGGAAAACCTGCATTATTGGTGCACAGCACAGGGAATCTAGGACCTGAAGCTCTCTTTGGTGGCGATCCCTATTCATTGTCAATATCCACCGCGTCACTTGTTTCTGTTGCACTTAAAACACTCTATCGCGAAAGAGAAGAACGCAATCTGGTTAATTTCGATATCACTATGGAAGCAACTCATCATGGTCCAACATCTCTTGATACGCCATTATTGTTCGTGGAGTTGGGGAGCAATGAGGAGTACTGGACGCATCAGGAGGGTGCCCGAGCGGTAGCTTCCGCAGCAATGGCTTGTCATGATTCACCTTTCAAATCTGAATGCTACATCGGCATTGGTGGAACACACTATGTATCGAAATTCAACAAGCTTGTTCTGGAAAAGGACATTCTGTTTGGTCATATCGCTCCCAAATATTCACTTTCAACAATACCTGAATCAGTACTAGAGCAAATGGTCAACCGCTGTGTGGAAAAGGTGAAGAAGGTTGTAATCGATTGGAAGGGTACAAATCAGGAACAAAAGCAACATGTACTGCCAAATTTCGAGAAAATGGGACTGGAAGTCATTCGCGCTAAGACTCTCTAGAATTATTCCGGTTTTTCGCGCAAATTTACTGCTTGTCCGAAAGCCTAAATACAGGCATAATTCCTACCAATTGCAATTCAACCTAACAGGGGAGAATCATGTCAGCCGATAGCACAGCCGGTTTAGAGAAGAAAATTGACAAGCTTTCATCAGAGATATCTGGTATACAAAAAGCACTGAAAGATTTGTCAGACGTTCCAGATATCTCCAAGAAATTAGATGTCTTGGCGAAAGAGGTTGAATCTGTTAAATCTAGTATTTCTGATTCTAACAAAAATGTCAGTGATGTTAGATCAAAAGTTGAGGGTTTGGATAAAACAAAAGATTTGGAATCGATTTCTTCCAAACTTGATGAAATCGTTGCCCAAGCAAAAAAGGTCGACAAAGATTTAGAAGAAGTGAAATCCTCCGCTGAAACCACAGTTTTATTCAAGAAAGTCGATGACTTGCTCATTGCAATTAAAGAAGTTGAGGATATTACTAAGAACACAGGAAAATCAGAGGATATTGCTAAGGTTGATGAGAGTGTCAGAGCAGTTATCCAAAGCGTTTCAAAAATATCGGATTCTTTGGACAACCCCAGTGATTCGGATGGAATTGATGTTCTCAATAAGAAGATAGATGATCTTCAGCATTATGTCGCTGGGCTATCCAATCTTGAAGAGAAGGTTGATGACATCTCCAAATCTTTTCAAGAAACAAAGGAAATTGTCGGTATAATTGTCAGGCAGCTCGATGACATTGAGCGAAAATACAACAAAGCAGTAGAGGAAATTTCCGAAGCTGCAGATATGATAAAATCCGCTGTTGAATCAGGAGCTTCTTTGGATACTTATTCTGAAGAAAAACCTGAGAAGAAATCAAAGGGCGATGACGCGGTACTTGAAGCCTCTTCTGCTACAGTAGAGGAATTGATGAAAGGATTGCTCAGTAAGGTAAAGCCCCAAACCGAAGCAAAGGCTATGGCCAAAGCATTGGATGAGGTTCGCGACCAATTGACTACAATGATTACAGGAACAACACCTGTGATTTTCCAATTCGGCACAAGAGCTAGAGAGCTAAAATCCTATCCCCCCACCGCAACATTGAATGAAAATGATATTGCACGACTAAACAAGGAAATCCGAGATTGGACTGCAAAACTCAAGAAAATTGCGACGTAACTCCAGTTTACATCTCAAATCTCATGGATACTATTAGAATTCTTGATTACTGTGTATCACTGGGGCCTCATTTGACTTCAAATAGCACTGCGTGTTGAATAACTTTATCTCATTCAGTGACAGACGAGCAGCATGAAACCTTTGCAGGAATTTCGTATTGATTGCAAACGAATGAAAATGCATTAGATGGTTTCATCGCAGTATCAGACATCGGAGTTGAAATGAATTGGAGTTGCAGAAGCACAATGATGACTTGGCAAAACACATCGCATTGCTTGATTTACCATCTGACAGTCAGCTGGCAAAAGAACTCATGTCACTTCATGAAGCAAAGTGTAAAGCCTGCCAAGAAGACCGATTAAGCTGCACGGTACGTCCAGCCTGCAAGAATCGCAACTTCCTGAATATGCTAGTTGAACTCGGTGTGGAACCACAGGACTTGCCAAGTTTCTGTTACTCGGTGTACCAAGACCAACTCAGTCGGTATATTTTGGATAGAAAAGGTCGAGGAGTTGCTGATAAACGACTTCTAATTAAAGACCTTCTTTCAAAACTGAAAGTTAGTTCAATCAGACATTTCAATTCACGATTTAAGGAAGAATGGAAAAACTTCGCATCTGTAAGTGATAATAATCACATGCTGGTTGCCGGTGATGATTTGCTTTTCCATTTTGATTTTGTTAGGGGTGTTGTGATACTCAACCCTAGCAATCACACAATAACAAGCTATGATGTATTTCGATTGTTTGTTGAAGTTCTTTCAGAGTCTATGCGCATTAAAGCTGAGGCGAAAGACATTACCACAAATTGGTGGGAGCTGCACTTCAATGTGATCAATAAGAAATTAGATCCCGAGAAGATTGGTTCTTTCAAGGAGAAAGTGCGAGGGCCTTTTCGATCTCCACAGGCTTCTATCACCAATGATGGTGTCGATTTCAGAACTGATCTCGTCGTAGATGGAACAAGCAATCCTATCATAGTGAAGAATCTCATTGATATCTTCAAACTAGTTGCGGAGTTAAAATCCGCTAGCTAGTCTTTTCCAGCAATCTTCAAAAAATGGCGGTGAGCAAAGTGAGTAAATCTGCTAAAGTAAGAGCAATACCGAAACTAACGGAGAGTCTGAAACTGACTAAACCAGAGGCTTCAGTTCTCCTTCCAATTATTCGTGGTGGAAATATGACTGAGGGTGCAATAGCCCTGTCTATCGATGAAACTCTAGGGAATGTAAGAAAGGCGTTAGGTAGCCTTGAGAAGAGGGGGTTAATTGAGAAGATTGAGGGTGTAATCCCGATCTTCCGGGCACTACCACCAATTCTTCCAATTACAGAGGCTCTTGCTCTATTTGCAGAAGAATCTGAAAAAATAAGGGACCAAACTGTAGCCGCATCATTAAAGCAACAGAAGGCTACTGATGCCGCTCTTTCCATGATTATGAAAACCAATGAGGCTCGTACTGAGAAGCTAAGCAACGCATTTGATACATATGAAACAGAACTTGTAGAATCTGTTAAGACGCAGATTGAGAAAATGGTTACATTAACCACAGAAGTTCTGAATGACTACTCCCAAAAAATGCAGATTGCACAAGAAACTATCAACCAAGGCCTTGAAAATGAATTGGGGGAGAAGCTCACGCTCCTTCAAGAGGAATTGGATAAGAGCCAGACACAGCTAAACACCGCCTCCAAGAAGATTATGAAAGACTTCAACAAATGGGTAAAAGCAGAAAAAACTTCATCTTTTCAGACCATAAAAGATTTGGAAGTTAAAACCAAAAATCTTACCAAGGCCGCGAAAGCCACAATCAAGAAATCACATCAGAGTGCAGAAGAGGTACTCAATTCCACTACTGAGCAACTTGCGGCTGCTTTGAATGTTAGAACATTGGAAACAACCAATTCTGTATCTGGGCAAATTACAGACTTATCGATGTCACTGAAACAAAAGACCGCTGCACTAGATTCAAACATTAGTCAAGTACTAGCTGCTTCACAGAATGCACTTGAAGAAACATCTGCGCATGCTAGAGCGAATGCTGATTTACACACAGATGCCACAAGAAAGAAATTAGATGAAGCGGTATCTACTACGAAATCTTTCACTGACATAATTATTGAATGGAATTCAGATGTCAATAATTACCTAGACACATCGGGCCAATCCGTCATAGCACAACTGGAACAGCTATCTGGATCAGAAAATGCTTTTCTCGAGGTTGTTAGAACCGCACTGACTGGATTCATTGACAAAACTAATTCATCGGTGAATGATGAATACAAATCACTGCGCGCAATCTCTCGCGGACTAAGTTCAGATACTGAATCATTCATGAATGCTGCTCGTACGAGTGTCATAGAACTACTCCAGAATGAAATAGAAGGCGGCCAAGAACGTCTTCAAAAGGTGAGTGAACAACTTCTTTCTGAATTAGAGAAATGGAATGACAAGTCAACCAAAGGAATAGACAAGAAGGTATCATCGGCGGTTCGTGAAGTATCAGTAGTTCTTGATACAGAGGCCGCAGAACTGGTTTCCCTCACCGATAATATGGCTAGTAGGCTGAGATCCTCCTTCTCCGGCGTTCGTACTACAACCGAAACGAAAAATGAGAGCATCATCGCGAACATCAAGAAATCTGCAAGTGAATATGAAGCAAGTATTGAGGCTAAGCTAGCGGAGCTTGCCAGCAGATATATTGAAGTCATCCAACTAGAGGTTATTGAAGCCAAGACACTATATGACGATCTTAACACCCGACTCAATGAACGACTAATTCAGAGCATGGGTACAATGAACTCCCAGGTTAATACCGCACAGAAGGAGATTAACAATTCTGTCGTTGAACAGGTATCAAGGATTGATCGACAAGCAGAAGAGATGCGAGAGGAATTTCACATACGTGTCGAAGATATGACTAGACAATTCATTACTTTGACCCAGAGTCTTGAATCGACCTTCAATGGACTTTTGTCAAGTCAAACCGTTGAAGCAAGAGATCTCATATCCTCTGCGCATACTGAATTTGGAAATGCAATAAAATCAGAGATGGCCCTTCTGGATTCAGATTCCATCAAATTACAGCAAGAATTTGCATCTGAGATAGGCATGCATGTTGATTCTGTAGTAGAGTCTACATCTGCATTACAACGAACACTTGATTCTTTTACCTTAGAGAAGCGAAATGAACTCTCAAAGAATATGCAAGATACGATTGTTGGCATAGAAACAACTCTTCTTGCAGCACAGCAATCCCTTGCAGAGATAGAAACGGGCACCGTAGGGCAATTTGTTGAGAGCATTCAGCAGGTATCAAAGGAATTTGGCACTTCTGTTTCTGGAGCTCGGGATAATATCGCAGAACGATTGACTTCGATACGAGATGATACCGCTGGAATACTTGCAAAGAATACATCCAGCGTTAAAGGATCGGTTGATGTGTATCTCTCTGAAGAGAAAGAATCATTACAACGAGTAATTGGCGCTGTGAGTACAAAACTTGATGGCCTTTCATCGAGCAATAACAAGAAGGCTGGAAAGAAAATGGAGGAATTCCAGACGCTACTGGAAACACATCAATCTGATACAGTGGAAGGGAGAGTAAAATCTCGTAAATCAATAATGAAAACCGTTGAGGACCGCAAATCAGAGGCTGTCTTGGCTTTTGATGCTGCACAGGTTTGGGTCGAATCGTCAATGGACAACATCAAGACATCAATGGAAACCTTCGGATCAAAACTGAATAATGAGATAATACATGTACAGAATAATCTTGAAAAAATATCAGAGTCCACTGTGTTGAATATTGAAGAACGCAGTGAACAGCAAATTACTCAATTGGAAGAGATCAGCAGGACCTTTCTTGCACATAATGAAGCACAACTGAAAACAGGTCTGAACGACTTTAATTCTGATGGTGAAATACTACTAAATGCGACAATTGACGCATTATCAGAATTCCCAGAGAAAATGATGAATGAAACTAATGTTGCCTTCGAAAAAGCCATTGCCAGTAACAAAGAGAAACTGGGAACTCTTGATTCAGACGTGTCAGAAAAAGCGGCTGAATTTGAAACAACAGTACAGGTAAGCTGTGATGAAATGATTTCATTAATCGAGCGGACATCTGAGCAAGCTGCAAATTCTCTTGAGTCATCAATTGAAGAAACCAAGCAGTCTGCCTTAGTTTCCAATCAACACGCGGCGCGGAAGTTTGAGTCAATTGGCGTTGACTTGAAAGCATCGATTAGCGGGTCATCATATGAGATTATTGAAGGTCTTCTCGCTGAAGCAAAGGAGAAGACCGCAGGAATCTCTGATTCAAGCGCTGCTGTAAATAGTGATATTGATACATTAACGAATACGCTTCATACAACCCGGGTGGATGCCATCACCAAGGCATCTGAAACACGGCAGGAATCATTGAACACATGGGCAGGAGATACAAAAGAACTATCACAAAATGTTTCATCAATTCACCATACATCAATATCCGGCCTTGTTGAATCAAGTAGGTCTATTGTTGAGTTGCTGAATTCTATTCATTCTGCTTCAGAGGAAATTGTTCTTTTCCCAACCGAAAATACATGGTATCTATCTGGAAAGGATGAGATATGTGGACATATACTTGACATGGCCCAACGTGCCGAGGAGTCAATGGTGATCTCCTTAGTGTCCACCGATTGTGTAGATTTCAAGAAACTCTCAAAAGTGAAAACACCACCAAGGAGAGTCATTGTCGTTCCTGAGACAGATGAACCTGATGCTGAGATAGAGTCATTGAAGGGTTGGAGAATTTGGGAAACGAGGTCGCCAATGCTACTCGCTGTAATGGATGACAAAGAGATTCTAATCGGGGGTCAATTAGATGAAGATAAGCCGCTTTGTGTGCTTTCCCGTGACCGAAGTTTTCTCAAATTGTATCACGACTCACTTGGACCCAAATTGGTACAGGATTCTACAAAGTAATCATAGTTTGACCTGATAGATGATGGCGTCTTCATCCTCGTAGTAGCGCTTACTGCGACTAACTGACGCCATTCCCATTTTCTCATAGAACCTCCTGGCTGAAGTATTACTCTCTCTGACTTCTAGGAAGAACATTTCTGCTTCCGTAGATTGGAATGATTCAAGGGCGCAAGATAATAGAGTCCCTGCAATGCCTCTTCTTCTGTAATCATCCTGCACTGCAATATTTAGGAGATGACCTCTTTTCTGCCTAATCTCATACTCCCAGACTATGTAGGCTACTACCTGCCCCTCAACTTCAGCCACAAGCATCGAAATCTCTCCTTCACGATTGAGTACGTGGCCTTGACGATCCGCAAGGAGAAAGAATACCGAAGGACTCCAAGGACTCTTGAAACATTGTTCTTCGATTAACAAGATTTCACTGAGATCCTGCATCATTACAGGTCGAATTATTGGTTCCAATTACTTATCCCCGACTTGAATTGTTTTCTTCTATACACCTTTCAAAGACAGTCAGTCTGCTGTATTCTCATTGATTCTTGTACCACATTTTGGGCAGTACTCAGCGTCTGGTGGAAGATTCGATTTGCATTTGAAACACTCGCCATCTTGCATTTGAGATTGGGTATTTGGATTGTAATCTTCGAAAAATGATGAAAATCGCCACATTTGCCAAATATAAAATCCAATCATCGCAATGGAAACAGCGATGAAGAAGACGCCAATTTGCCCAAGGTTTCCAACAAAAAGGAACGGAAATATGAACAAGTAACTTGTGGGGGAATCTGAAAAAAGGACCGCTAGCATTATGATTCCTCCACCAATTAATATGCCGCCCATGCATAGAAACAAATCGTTCTTTATAGCTGGCATTAATAATGTACGCACCTACTTCGCAGTTGCAATCATTGTCTTCTGCACTCTTATTATCTTGTGCCTGCTATGGGAATAATTGCTCACAAGACATAT